>JAEZJH010000165.1 GCA_023436385.1 Pseudomonadota bacterium | reverse complement strand
ACCGAGCACCAGCGTCGCGATGGCGCAGAGCGAGCGCATGGCGGCATGCTCGCCTGCTTTCCGGGGGGAGCACAAGCGGGACTTCGGCCCATCCGGAGCGGCCGGAAGGCCGTTCCAACGCCAAGTCCCTACGCGCGGCTGCGCGGCGGCCGGGCGGTCCTTATACGAAAGCGGTCGATCTTTCCCGAGGAGGTTTGCCCACGATGATCGTCCGCGTTCTCGCCGCCGCCGCCTTCGTCCTCGCCGTGCCCGCCGCCGCCCTCGCCTGTCCGGGCGCGAAGGCCGCCGGCACCACCATGGCCTCCGCCGGCAACCCGCACGCCGCCCAGGGTGGGGAATGCCCCTACGCCAAGGCCGCCAAGGCCGGCGAAGGCCGCGACCCGGCCGCCTGCGCCCACGCCAAGTCGGTGATGGCCAGCGCCACGCCCGAGGCCGCCGCCTGCGGCGCCCACGAGGTGAAGGCCGGCCAGGTCACGGTGGCGGAGCTGGCGGCCCAGCTCGAGGCCAAGCCCGCCGCCGTCCCCGTCGACGCCAACAACGACAAGACCCGGTCGAGCCAGGGCGTGATCCCCGGCGCCAAGCTCCTCACCTCGTCGAGCGCCTACGATCCCGCCCAGGAGCTGGGCGTCGCCAAGGACACGCACCTGGTCTTCTACTGCGCCAACACGCGCTGCACCGCCTCGCACACCGCGGCGAAGCGGGCGATCGACGCCGGCTACACCAAGGTCTCGATCCTTCCCGAGGGGATCGCCGGCTGGAAGGCCGCCGGCAAGGCCACCACGGCGGTGCCTCGCAGCTAAACGCAACCGACCGGGGAAACCCGAGTCATCCGAGGTTCGGCGGGCGGGGAGGTCCTTCTCCCCGCCCGACTTGTATCGGGCGACCGGGTGGTCTCGGGCCGGGATGGAGCCGGCGAGGGCTCCGGTGTGTGGGCGGCGTTTTCGTCCTTGCCCGTGATGCAGGGACGGGCGACGCTGGGCAACCAATCACGCCGGAGACACGATGTCGATGACGCCACCCGTCCGTTCGATCGGCCTCGCGGAGCTCCTCGCGGACACGGTCCGGTGCACCCGCCGGGCTCTCCTCCCCTCCTTGCCGCTCCTGTCGGGCTTGGTGGCCCTGGCGTGCTGGTGCGTGTACCGGGTGATGCTCTCGTCGGAGGTGGATTGGGCCACGTTGGGCATCGTGATGATCCCGGCCCTCACCCTCGGCATGGTGGCCTACGGAGCGCTCTTCCGGCTCCTCCTCGACGGCCTGGACGGGACCCCGAACCTGGCGGACGCGATCGGTGTCGGATTTCGCCGGTACCTGCCGATCTTGGCGACCCAGCTCCTGTACGGCCTGGCGGTGGGCCTGGGGACGTTGCTGTGCATCGTTCCGGGCATCTTCCTCTCCGTCGCCCTGGCGATCTCCCTGCCGATCGCCCTCGAAGAGGAGGTCGGGCCGATCGAGGCCCTGCTCCGCGCCTGGGACCGGACGAAGGGGCACCGGTGGGTCGCCATCGCCGCCCTGCTGGTGGTCTCCGCGGTCGGGACCGTCGTGGCGATGGTGGGCTCCCTGCTGATCGGCGTCGTCGCCGTAGGCGTGGCGGCGGTCCTCCACGCGGGCGCCGGGAGCGACCAGGTGGGCGCGACGTTCGACGTCGCATTCACCGTGTTCGTCTTTCTCTCGAGCCTGATGAATACTCTTTCCAACCTGCTGTGGATGGCACCCATCGCCGCGCTCCACCGCCGGCTCTCCGGCCCGCGCCACGAGCCACCGCCGGCGCTCGGGGCCCCGCTCCCGGGCGCTTGAACCCGGGCGACGGGACTCAGGGCTCGAGCGGACGTCCCGAGCGCACGTCGGTCCCGAAGATCTCCGTGGGCAGCTCCGCCGCCTTCAGCGAGAGGACGACCGAGCCGTCCTCCCGCCGCCCGGCGATCTGGTCGAAGCGGGCGACGTGGTCTTCCTTGAAGAAGAGGCCCTTCTCGATCAGGAAGGTGTCCTCGCCGAGGGCGACGATCTTCCCGAGTTCCTCGCCGTCGGCGGAGTAGACCGTCAGGTTCTCCCGGAGCCCCCGGCCCTGGTCGTGCTCGGTGACGGTGTGCATGGACGCGCGCCTCCCCGATACCGATCGGCACCGGGGCGGCCGGCGCGCAACCCCGGGCGCACGGGCGCCGGGGCCTTCGGCGTCCGGGCACGCGGCCGGCTTCGGACCGCGTGCCCACCCGCCACCCGGTTCAATACGGCCAGATCGCCTTGGCGCGGCCGACCAGCTCCACGAACTCCCGGCGATCGTCCGGCGGCAGCGGCCCCAGGGCTCCGGCGGCGAGCTCGATCACTTCGTCGAACTCCGTGCGCTCCGCCTTGCCGCCCTGCTTCAGAATCCGGGCGAAGCGGGCCACCGCCGTCGCGAACCGCGTATCGTCCGTGGCCTCGCCCAGGTCGCTGCGGATCTCGCCCACGGTCAGGAGCCGCTTCACCTCGGTGCTGGTCCCGCCCTCGGGCGGCTGGTAGCGCACGCCGGCGTCGACCAGGACCGACTCGGCGGTGGCCCCTTCCTGGAGCTGCAGCTCGAGGAGCGCGGTCACCTCGTGGCCCGAGCCCATCTCGCCGCCATCCACCTCGTCGTCGACGTAGCCGGGGTCGGCGACGGCCCGGTTGACGTAGCCGACCAATCGGTAACGGAGCACGGCGGCGGGGTCGAAGGCGAGCTGCACCTTGGCGTCCTTGGCCACCAGCGACAGGGTGGAGAGCAGCCTCTCCACCATGAGCCGCCGGGCCTCCTCCTCCGAGTCGATGTACGCGTAATTCCCGTTGCCGTGGTCGGCGAGGGCCTCCATGTCCTGGTCGTTGAAGTTGCCGAAGCCGAAGCCGAGCACGGTGAGGGTGATCCCGCGGTCGCGCATCGTCTCGATCATCTCGATCAGCGCCTCGTCGGTGAGGCCGACGTTGAAGTCGCCGTCGCTGCAGAGCACCACCCGGTTGATCCCGCCCTCCCGGAAGTGCTCCTCGGCCATCGCGTAGGCGGTGACGATCCCTTCGGAGCCGTGGGTGGAGCCGCTGGCCACCAGGTTCGCGATCGTCGTGGCGATCGTCTCCCGCTCCGAGACCGGGGTCGGCTCGAGGGCGACCTCGCTGGTCCCGGCGTAGGTGACGATCCCGACGGTGTCGTCGGGGCGGAGCTCCTGGAGGAGCAGCTCGAGGCTCCGCTTCACCAGCGGCAGCTTGTTTTCGGAGGCCATCGACCCGGAGACGTCGATCAGGAAGACCAGGTTGGCCGGGCCCCGCTCCAACACGGGAAGCTCCCGGGCCTTCAGGCCGACCCGGAGGAGCCAGACGTTGTCGTCGAACGACGGCGCCGCCTCGAGGTGAATCGCCACGGCCTCGGTCGAGTCCGCCGCCGGCGGCTCGTAGGAATAATCGAAGTAATTGATGTACTCCTCGGCCCGGACGCTGGCCGACGGCGGGAGGGCCCCGGCCCCGAGGTACTGGCGCATGATCGTGTAGCTGCCGGTGTCGACATCGACGGCGAAGGTGGCCAGGTGGTCGTCGGCGGTCTCCACCCACGGGTTTTCGCCGTAGTCCTCGAACTGGTTGCCGGAATCGGAGCCGACGCCCCCGGTGCCGCCCGAGCCGGCGTAGTTGCCTTCGCCGGGGTAGTAGTAGCCGCCGGCGCCGCCGTATTCGTAGCCGCCGCCGTCGCCGGAACTCGCCAAGGTCTCGCCGCAACCGGCCAGCGCCAGCGCCGCGATCCCCACGGCCGAGGCCACCAGGCTCCATCGAATCGATCGCATCCCGACCTCCCCTCGCACGTGGGTCCGAGCGTACCGCGCGGGCGGACGCCCGGCGCACGGGCGGGGGAGGAAAGCGTATCCAGCGCCGAATACGGCCGGCTCCGCGCGGGGCCGGCTACTGCCCCAGCCCCTCCCACGGGAGCGCGCGGATCACGCCGCCGGTGGTGGAGAAGTGCAGGGTGCCGCCGGTGGGGCCGGTCGCCGCCGGCGTGAAGGAGAGCTCGAGCACCAGCCGCCCCCGGGACGGGATCGCCGCCGGGAAGGCCGGCGGGTCGACCAGCGCGATGCGCCCGTCGGTCTCCAGGTCCGGGGCGAGGAGCTCGAGCGCGTCGCAGCCGTCGTTCACCACCGCCAGCGAGGCGACCGCGCTCTTGCCCACCGGCGCCGCGCCCAGGTCGAGGATCTCGCAGGGCACGTCGCCCTCGCAGAGGAGGCCGAGGGAGGTTCGGGCCTGGGGATCGACCGCGGCCTCCAGCGACAGCTCGAGGGTCCGGGGCGGCTCGCCGTCGAGGACGATCGTCAGCTCCGCACCCCGGGGTCCGGCGGCGGCGTCGGCGGGCGGCTGGAAGATCACCGCCAGCACCTCCTCGCCGTGGGGCGGGAGGTCGAACACGTCGGGAACCACCGTCACCGCGCCGCCCGACACCACCACCGATCCGGCGATCGGCCCGTCGGTGAGGTTGGTCAGGAACAGCCCGGTCCGGGAAGCGCCGCCGGGACAGGCGGCCTCGGCGAACGAGCCCACGAAGGCCGCCAGCCCACAGTCGAAACCGTCGGGGCTGCAGGCGCCCGGGTCGTTCCCGCCGTAGCCGCCGGTTCCGCCCGAGCCGCCGGAGCCTCCCGGGGACGTGTCCCTCGACGCCGTGTCTTCGCCAGCACAGGCGAAGGTGGGGTTGCCGACCTCGGTGCCCGCACAGGCAGCGAGCAGAAGGATCAGGTACGCCGGGGGGCGAGCGCGCATGGGCCGATCCTACCCCTTCGTGAGCGGAAAGAACTGGATGTTTACCTGGTAGACCTCGGTGGGGTCCTGGTCCTGGTCACACCGCTCGAGCAGCTCCCGCCGGAACCGGCGGATTCGCTCCTGCAGCTCCGGGATGGTCTCCTTCCGCACCGCCACGGTGATCGCCCCCAGGTCCCGGCGCTCCGGGGGCACCGCGTCGATCGACTCGGAGGCCAGCTCCAGCATCTGGCGGAGGAAGGCCGCGGCGGCCACCTTGGCGGCGCCCCGGGCCTCGGGGCCGGTGCTCAGGGTCGGCTCGCCGCGGGTGAGGCGGCCGTCGGGCCCGCGGATCAGCAGCCCCAGCGACTCGAGGACCTGGAG
>JAEZJH010000292.1 GCA_023436385.1 Pseudomonadota bacterium | reverse complement strand
GGGTGGGCGTCGCCGGCGGCGCCGGCCGATCGCAGTCGGGCCCTCCGTCGCCGGAGCGGGGGAAGGAGACCGGGGTGGGAACGCCGATCGGCCGGCGGGCGAACGGGGCCGGCGTCGCCGGGGCCTGCCCGCCGTGGGCCGGGGACCGGGGGACGAGGAAACCGGGCCGCCGCAGGGTACCCGTGGGGCGCATCAGAGCACCTTGTCCGCCGGCCGGAGGATGGTGATCTGGCCGGAGCGCGTGAGATCGAGGGCGGTCCGCACCACCTCGGCCTGGGCCGCCTCGACGGTGGCGAGACGCACCGGGCCCATCGCCGCGAGATCGTCCGAGAGCATCTGGGCGGCGCGACTCGACATGTTGCGGAGGAACTTGTCCTTGATCTCCAGGGTGGCGCCGCGGAGCGCGACGGTGAGCTGCGACATGTCGAGCTCCCGGAGCAGCGTCTGGATGTCGCGGTCGCCGATGTTCAGGAGGTCGTCGAAGGTGAAGAGCCGGGACCTCAGCTCCGCGGCCAGGGCCGGATCGTCCTTCTCGATCTGGTCGACGATCTCGCCCTGCTCGGCGGTCGGGGTCTGCCGGAGGATCCGCAGCGCCGCCGCCTTGCCGTCGACGGCCCGCATCCCGCCCGACACCAGGGACCGGAGCTCCTGGGAGAGCGCCTGACCCACCTCCCGGAGGACCTCGGGGGCGACCGACTCCACCGTCGCCATCCGGCGGAGGATGGCCGGTCGCATCGCCTCCGGGAGGTGCTCCATCACCGCGGCGGAGCGGTCCGGGTCGATGGCGGAGAGGACCAGGGCCACGGTCTGGGGTTGCTCCCGGATCAGCACCATCGCCAGGGCCTCGGGATCGGCCTGGGCCACCGGGCCCAGGACCTCGTCGGGCTCGGGCGGCGGCTTCACTCCGTCGAACGCCCGGCGGACCATCTCGTCACCGAGCGCCCGGGAGGCCACCTCGCGCAGGAGCTCGTCGCCGGCGGCTACCTCCGCCCCCACGCGCTCGAAGGCGTCGAGGAAGGAGGTCAGGGCGGCGGGGACGGCGTCGGCCTCCCTCGCGGTCCGGAGTTCCTTGGCGCCCCGGGCGATCTGCCGAACCTCGGCCTCGCCCAGGTGGCGGAAGATCGCGCCCGCCACCTCGGGCCCGAGGCCGAGGAGGACGGCGGCGGCGCGGCGGGCCCCGGGACCGGCGGGCCCGGGGTTGGTGGTCGGGAGGTTATCGAGCATGGGGCACCTTCGTCCCGTCGGCGCCCGGCTCGGGATCGCCGGCGAGCCAGGCCTTCAAGAGGTGGGCGGCGCGGGGGGGATCGGTGGCCGCGAGCTCCCGGGCCCGATCGCGGAGGGCGGTCTCGGAGACGGCGACGGTCCGCTCCGGAAGCGCCGGGGCGGCGAGGGCCGCCTCGATCTCCGAGACCCGGGCCCCCGGGGTGAGCGGGTAGGCCTCCACCCGCGCCGGCTTGCGGCGGAAGAGGAAGAAGGCGAGGAGCCCGAGGAGGAGCACCGCCGCCCCGGCGGCGGCCAGGAGCGGCCAGGTCGGCCGCTCGGCCGACGCCGCCGGCGGCTCCTCCCCCGCGCCCTTCGGAAAGACCACCGAGCTGATCTCGAAGGCGTCGCCGCGCTCCGCATCGAAGCCCACGGCGCGCTTCGCCAACTCCCCCAGGTTCCGGACCTCGGCGTCGGGGCGGGGGGCGCCCTCGGCCCCGTCGACGATTACCGCCACGGAGAGGCGGGCGAGCCGGGGGCTCCGCTCCACGGTGCGGGTGACCGTCTTCGACAGCTCGTAGGTCCGGGTCCGGTCCTCCGTGCTGGCCTGGGCCCGGTTCCCGGAGACCGCGGGGGGCTCCACCGGCCGGAAGATCGGCTGGCCGCCACCGTCCGCGGCGGCAGCGGGACCCTGGCTCTGGTTCTGGATCAGCGACCGTTCGCTCCGCAGGGTGGCGGAGTCGGGATCGAAGGTTTCGGCCGAACGGGTGACTTCGGCGAAGTCGACGCTGGCGGTGACCCGGGCCACCACCGACCCGGCGCCCACCGCGCGCTCGAGGAGGGCGACGATCCGGCCCTCGAGATCCCGCTCCAGGGAGCGGCGGAAGGCGATCGCGCCGTCCGTGCCGGTGTCGTCCTCCGTGGCGAGCACGGTTCCCGCGCCGTCGACGATGGTCACCGAGCGGGAATCGAGGCCGGGGACCGCCGACGCCACCAGGTGGCGGATGCCGGCCAGCTCCCGCTCCCCCGGCGTGCGGCCGGGGCGGAGGTTCAGCACCACCGCCGCGGAGGCGGGACGGTCCTCGTCCCGGTACAGCCCCTTCTCCGGCAGGGTAACGTGGACCCGGGCCGACCGGACCTCGGCGAGACGGCCGATGGTGCGGGAGAGTTCGCCCTCGATCGCCCGCCGGAGGTTGACCTTCTGGGTGAACTCCGTCACCCCCAGGTCGCCGCGGTCGAAGAGCTCGAACCCCATCCCGCCGCCCCGGGGCAGGCCCTCGGCGGCGAGGAGGAGCCGGGCGTCGTAGACGCTGGCGGCAGGGACGGCGAGGGCCGAACCGTCGGCCTCGAGCCGGAACGGAATCCCGGCGGTCTTGAGGATCGCCTGGGCCGGGGAGGAATCCTCCATCCCCAGGTTGGTGAACGCGTACTGGTAGTCCTCGCCGCCGCGGGCGAGGGCGAAGGCCACCGCCGCGCCGGCCACCAGGATCGCCGCCACCAGGATCAGCAGGCGGCGGGTGGCGGCCGGGAGCGCCTTCAGGCGTTCGGGAAGCTCGCGGAGCTGTCGGAGGAGCGGTTCCATCGGTTCTCGGAGCGGGGGCGGGGGCTACACCGACATCCGCATCACTTCCTGGTACGCCTCGACCAGCTTGTTCCGGACCTTCATCGAGAGACGCATCGCCACGTCGGCCTTCTCCAGGGCGAGCATCGTCTCGTGGAGGTTTCCGGCACCCATCGCCAGGGAACGCGACTGAACGTCGGCGCCGATCTGCAGGCCCTCGAGGGCCTTCAGCAGCTCCGTGCCGAAGGCGCCGTCCTGGCCGGGGGCGAGGCTCCCGGTGGACTCCACCGCGATGCTGCCGGTCTCGATGCCGGCGATCGTTCCGACGTTGCCGATTCCGGCCACGGTTACCTCCCGATCTCGAGGGCGCGGGACGCCATCGTTTTCAGCGTCTCGACCGCGGTGGCGTTGGCGTCGTAGCTCCGCGAGGCGCTCATCAGGTTCACCACCTCGTGGATCGGGTTGACGTTGGGCAGGGTCACGAAGCCCTCGCCGTCGGCGTCCGGGTGGCCGGGGCTGTAGACCCGCTTCCCGGGGGAGGAGTCCTCGACCACCGCGGCGACCCGCACCGCCGACGGACCCGGACCGTCGAAGCCGGCGAGGGCGGCCTCGAACGGCACCTGCTCGAGAACCGGGTCGAGACGCCGGTACGGCTGGCCGTCCGGCCCCCGGGTCGATTCGGCGTTGGCCAGGTTGGAGGTGGCGATGTCGACCCTGGTTCGCTGGGCGGCGAGACCGGAAGCGCCGATCTCCAGGGCCCGGAAGAAGCTGCTCATGGTCGGCTCCCGGAGGTCTAGGCGGCGCCGTCGGAGGCGACGTACCGGAGGATCGCCAGCTTCTTGCCGGCGGTCCGGGCGGCGGCGTTGTACTGGAGGGCGTTCTCGGCGAGCGCCGCCAGGGTGCGGTCGATGTCGACGTCGTTGCCGTCGAGGCCCGGCGCCGCGGGGTTCCCCGGCACTCCGCCGGCCGGGGCCACCGCCGGGAGCATCGGCATCGGCGAGGGCGACCCGCCGCTCCCGGAGAGGCAGAGGGGGGAGGCGCCGGGCGCGTCCGGCAGCGTGGCGGAGGGACTCGCGACGTGGCGCGCGACGTCGAGATCCCGGGAGACGAACCCCGGGGTGTCGGCGTTGGCGAGGTTCCCGGCGAGCAGCGTCTGCCGCTCGAGTCGAGCGTCGAGGGCCCGCTCCAGGGTCGCGAGGGTGGTATCGAAGATCTGCATCCCGCCTCCAGGCCGGAAACCACCGTCGGTTTCCTGGCGCGGAAGCCGGGATTGCGAGAGCCGTGCCGGTTCTCCTCGCCGCGAGGTCGACGCGGACCTCGCTGGCCGGTCGTTCCGGCGATCGGAGCGGGGGATCGCCGCGATCAGCTGCCGCCGCGGGCCCGTTCGAGGATCTGGCGGGCGTACTCGAGGTCCGGGTCGGCGGCCGGCGGTCCGACGGGAGCCAGCGGGCTGGCGGCGACCGCCACGGCGCTGACGATCCGCTGCCAGGGGGCCGTCTCCAGCTCCTTCGGCGGGAGGCGGGTCCGGGCGTAGTCGAGGATCACCGCTGCGCGCACGGGGTCGGCTCCGGCGACGAACAGCTCCGCGGCACGGAGGAGGTGGGGGGCGAGCTCGGCGGGAGGCACCGCCGCGGCTACCATGGCGAGGAGGCTGCCGGCGTAGACCGGGGCGCCGAGACCTTTGGCGACCTCGGCAGCGGAGCGGGCCAGCTCCACCGCCAACGGACCCTGGTGGTAGTCGGGGAGGGAGAGGTAGAAGGCGAGGGCCTCTTCGCGGTCGGCGCCCTCCGCTTCCCGGAGCCCTTCGAGGGCGATCCGGCGGCACAGCTCCTTCGCCCACCCGCAGGCAGCGGCGCGAGCCGGGGACGGGAGCGCCAGGATCCGCGAGACGGCGGCTCCCGGACGCCCGAGAAATGCCTCGACCCGGGAGGCCCGGAGCGAGAGTTCAAGGTCGAGGGGCCAGGGGAGGCCGGCGGGATCGAACAGCCCCGCGAAGGCGCGGCCCTCCAGGCACTTACCGGTCAACTCGCAAAGCCGCGCCGCGGCGAGGCGGGCGAAGCGTCCGGTCGAGCCGGCCGCCTTCCACCAGCCAATCGCCTCCTCGAGCCGATCGCGGGAGAGCGCGAGGTCGCCCAGGCGTACCGCCGCCCAGGGACGCTCGGGGCCGTCCATCGCCTCGAGGAAGTGGCGGGTGGCCTCCTCGACCTCCCCGCGGGCGAGAACGCACTCGCCGCGAGCGGCGGGCGAGGTCCCGGGACAGGGGCTCGCGCCCAGGACGGTCGGATCCCAGGGAAGGAACGGCGGTCCGTCCTCCCCCGCCCGCCAGGGGATCCCGCGAAGTTCGCGGAGTTCCAGGGTCGGGCCGCGCCGGTCGACGACCACCGCCGCGGCGAGGCGGCGGGTCCGGCAACGGAGGCGAACGCCGGAGGGCGTGGTCTCGACGGTCGGGCAGAGCGCGCTCTGCTTCGCCAGGGCCCGGGCGGTTGCCGCCGGATTTCGGGAGGGGAACTCCAAGGTCCCGCTCAGGGCCTCGAGGCGCAGGGGTACGGTGGTGCCGGCCGAGCCCGGGGGGAGGCGGAGACTCTCCGCGGAGGCGGTGGCCAGCGCCAGGCCCGAGCCGGAGGCCGCGACGGCCGGCGCCGGCAGGACCAGGGTGACGAGGAGCAGGGCGGCCGTCGCGACGATCATCGGTTCGCCGCCGATCAGGCCGCAGGGGTATCGCGGAGCCGGCGCCGGAGCTTCTCGACCAGCGTGGTCCGCTGCAGGCCCAGGGACTCCGCCGCGGCCTTTCGGTTTCCGCCGGTCCGCTCGAGCGCGCTGTCGATGTAGAAATCCTCGAGGCGCTTGAGGAGCCCGGGGAGATCGAAGGGGTGTCCCGGCGGCGGGAGCTGCGGGGGAAACGCCTGGCCGAGGAGCG
>JAEZJH010000193.1 GCA_023436385.1 Pseudomonadota bacterium | reverse complement strand
GACGGCGGCTCGGGTGGCACCGGCGGCGACGGCGGCTCGGGTGGCACCGGCGGCGACGGCGGCACCGGCGGCGACAGCGTGATCGCCTGCCCCGGCTCCCCGCTGGCTCCCCTCCCCTCCGGCACCTGCAGCATCACCACCGGCAGCTCCACCACCCTTGTCGTCGGCGACGTCCTCGCTCCCGATCGGGTCTTCCAGGGCGGCCAGGTCCTCGTCGACTCCTCCGGCGTGATCCAGTGCGTGGGCTGCGACTGCTCGGGAACCCCCGGCTACGCGGGCGCCACGCGGATCACCTGCCCCACGGCGGCGATCTCCCCGGGGCTGATCAACCCCCACGACCACATCACCTACGTGAACACGCGGCCGTACCTCGGGGACGCCGAGCGGTACGACCACCGCCACGACTGGCGCAAGGGCCAGCGGGGGCACACGAAGATCAACGAGACCGGTGGCGGCGCGTCCACCGAGCAGGTGCAGTACGGCGAGCTCCGCTTCGTGATGGGCGGCGCCACCTCGGTCAACGGTTCGGGCAGCGCCCCGGGCTTCCTCCGGAACCTCGACAAGACCGCGCAGGAGGGCCTGGGCCAGAAGCCGGTGCACTACCAGACCTTCCCCTTGGGCGACAGCGGCGGCACGCTGATCACCTCGGGCTGCGGCTACAGCTTCACCGACACCGAAACCTCGATCGCCAACGACGACAGCTACACGCCGCACATCGCCGAGGGCATCGACGACGCGGCCCGGAACGAGTTCCTCTGCGCCAGCTCCACGGCCAACGGCGGCCACGATCTGGTGCAGCCGCAGACGGCGATCATCCACGGGATCGGCCTCAGGGGCGCGGACATCACCCAGCTCGCCCTCGACGGCACCATGCTGATCTGGTCGCCCCGCTCGAACATCGTCCTCTACGGTGAGACCGCCCGGGTCACCGAGTACGCGCGGCAGGGCGTGGGGATCGCGCTGGGCACCGACTGGATCGCCTCGGGCTCGATGAACATGCTCCGCGAGCTCCAGTGCGCCGCCTACCTGAACCACGAGTTCCTCGACGAGTACTTCAGCGCCGCGGACCTCTGGCGGATGGCCACGCTCGGCGCCGCCGAGGCGCTGGCGGTGGACGACGTCCTGGGCGCCCTGGCGGTCGGCAAGGTGGCCGACATCGCCGTCTTCGCCGGCGCGCCGGCGGCCTTCCACCGGGCGGTGATCGACGCCGACGCCGAGGACGTGGCCCTCGTCCTCCGCGGCGGCCAGGTGCTCTACGGCGACGCGAACCTGGTGCCGGCGTTCCCCGGCGGGGCGAGCTGCGACGCCCTCGACGTCTGCGGCACCGCCAAGCAGGCCTGCGTCTCCCGCGAGACGTCGAAGACCCTGGCCCAGCTCCGGGCCGCGAACAACGGCGCCTACCCGCTCTTCTTCTGTGGCCAGCCCGACGACGAGCCGAGCTGCCACCCGGAGCGGACGCGGTCCATCGACGCCCCCAACTACACCGGCCTGGCCACCCCCAACGACGGCGACGGCGACGGGATCCCCGACATCTCCGACAACTGCCCGGGCGTCTTCAACCCGATCCGCCCGATCGACAACGGCTTCCAGGCCGACCACGACCTCGACTTCGTCGGGGACGCGTGCGACCCCTGCCCGCTGGCGCCCAACACCACCCAGTGCCCCGCTCCCGACCCGAACGATCGGGACGCCGACGGCACCTCGAACGCCTCCGACAATTGCCCGGACGCCTTCAACCCGGGGCAGGAGGACGATGACGGCGACGGGAAGGGCAATCTCTGCGACGCCTGCCCGACCGTGGCCAACCCCGGCAACCTCGCCTGCCCGGTGACCATCGCGGCGCTCAAGTCGGGCGCGGTCGGCCTGGGCACGCCGGTCTCGGTCCCGGGTGGCCTGGTCACCGCCGTTCACCGCGCCGGCTTCTACCTGCAGGCCGATCCGTCGGAGGGCGGCTACGCCGGCCCCGACTACACCGGCGTCCACGTCTACACCGGCGGCCAGCCGACGGTGGCGGTAGGCGATCGGGTCAACGTCACCTCCGCCATCCCCAGCGACTACTACGGCCAGCTCCAGCTGGGCTCGGCGACCTACGTGGTGACGGCGAGCGGTGTGCAGCTGCCCGAGCCGGTGCTGGTGTCGGGCGCGGAGATCGCCACCGGCGGCTCCCGGGCCGCGGCGCTGGAAGGCGTCCTAGTGCGCGTCGCCGACGTCACCGTCACCAGCGTGACCCCGCCCCTGGGCGGCGGCGATCGCGAGCCGCAGAACGAGTTCGTGGTCACCGGCGGGATCCGGGTGAACGACCTGATCCACCTGGTCGCTCCGTTCCCCGTGGTCGGCGAGACCTTCACCTCGATCACCGGCGTCCTCGAGCTCCGGAACGACCACATGAAGATCGAGCCGCGGAGCGAGGACGACGTGGTCGCCGCGACGGCCAGCCTGACGAACCTGGGCCCCGCAAAGTCCTGGGTGCGGGTCGGCTACCCGCAGGGCCCGACGTTCCCGGAGCCGCTCATCGCCACCGTCGCCCGGCCTGCCGGCGTCGATCAGGAGATCCTCCTCACCTCCTCGGCTCCCACGGTGGTCTCCGTTCCGGCCGGGGTGATCCTGCCGGCCGGGTTCACCTCCGTGGAGCTCCCGGCCACCGCCCTGGCCGCCGGGACGGCGACGGTCTCCGCCTCGCTGGGCGGCGTCACCCTCACCGCGGAGGTGGAGGCCCTCGCCGCCGACCGGCAGCCCGCCGCGGTGTCGGTGAGCCCCGCCGGCGCCACGGTGACCTCCGGCGCCCAGGCGATCTTCACGGTGACCCTCGACATCCCCGCCCCGGCTACCGGGACGGAGGTGGCGATCGTCGTCACCGGCAACGGCTCCGCCCCGGCGAGCGCGACCGTCCCGGCCGATGCCCGGACCGCGGACTTCACCTTCACCGCCGGCGCCCCGGGCGCCGCGCAGATCTCCGTCAGCCTCGGCGCGTCGAGCGACGACGCCGCGGTGACGGTGGTGGCGCCGGTCCAGGGGCACCTGGTGATCAACGAGGTCGACTACGACCAGGCCGGCACCGACAACGCGGAGTTCGTCGAGCTGTTCAACCCGACCACCGCACCCATCGACCTCACCAACCTCGCGCTGGTGCTCTTCAACGGCCAGGCGAGCGGCGCGAGCTACGACACCATCGCCCTCGCGGGCGCCGGGGCCTCGCTCCCGGCCGGTGGCTACCTGGTGATCGGCGCCTCCACCGTCACCCCGGCGGCCGGTGCGCTGTTCATCGCCTTCGCGGACCCCACGGACAACATCCAGAACGGCGCGCCGGACGGGATGGCGATCGTCAACACCTCCACCGGCCAGCCGATCGACGCGCTCTCCTACGAGGGCTCGATGACCTCGGTCACCGTCGCCGGCAACACCTTCAGCCTGGTGGAGGGCACCGCGCTCCCCACCTCGCTCGCCGATTCGAACACCGGCGTGGCAGCGCTGGCCCGGATGCCCAACGGCATGGACACCGAGAACGCCGCCAGCGACTGGGTGCTCACCACCACGCCGACCCCCGGCGCGGCGAACGTGCCCTAAGTCCCGGGTGACGGAGTATCGGCCGGCCCGCGTCTTCCGGGACGCGGGCCGTGCCGTTCCTACGCCTTAGAACTCCAGCTCCGGGAACTCGTCCTCGGGCCAGGCCTCCTGGGCCGGCGCCTCTTCCTCCGCCGGAGGCGGCGGCTTCACCCAGTTCAGGAAGCCGGTGGTCATCGCCGGCACGTAGGTGATGAGGAGGACGCCGGCGGCGAGGATCCCCAGGTACGGGAGCGCCACCTTCCAGAGCCGGGTGAGGGGCTGGTTGAACCGCGAGGAGCCGAGGATCAGGTTCAGGCCCATCGGCGGGAAGAGGAAGCCCAGCTCGAGGTTGGCGAGGAAGACGATCCCGAGGTGCAGGGGGTCGATCCCGTAGGCCGCGGCCATCGGCGCGAGCAGCGGCGCGAGGATGGCGATCGCCGCGTAGATCTCGAGGATGCTGCCGACGACCAGCAGCACCACGTTGAGCACCAGGAGGAACACCAGCGGCGACTCGATGTGCGCCTGGGTCCAGGCGAGGAGCGCGCCGGGGATCTCCGCGTCGACGAGCCAGCTGGTAAGGCCCATCGCCACGCCGAGGAGGATCACCACCGCGCCGACCAGGGTGGCGGCGCGGACCAGGGTGCCGGGCAGCTCCCGGGTGAAGGAGAGGTCCCGGAAGATTCCGCACTCGACCACAACCGCGACGATCACCGCCAGGGCGGCGGCCTCGACCATGGTGGCCCAGCCGGTGAAGATCGCGGTGACCACCACCGCCGGGATCGCCAGCTCCCACTTCGCGTCCCAGGTGGCGGCGAGGGCCTCGCGGAGGACGAACGGCTGCCGCGGGGTCTGCTCCCGGTGGCCGCGCCACATCGCGTAGAGGGCCACCAGGCCGAGCATCAAGAGGCCGGGGAAGAGGCCGGCGATGTAGAGGTCGGTGACGCTGGCGCCCGCGACCACGGCGTAGAGGATCACCGGCATGCTGGGCGGGAAGAGGAGGCCCAGGGAGCCGGCGCTGGAGACCAGGCCGAGGGAGAAGCCCTCCGGGTACCGCTCCTGGACCAGCATCGGGAGGACCAGGCCGCCCAGGGCGAGGATGGTCACCCCCGAGCCGCCGGTGAAGGTGGTGAACACCGCCAGCACCAGCACCACCACCACCGCCAGGCCGCCGGGGGCCCAGCCCACCAGCGCCCGGGCGAACCGGAGGAGCCGCTTCGAGGCGCCGCCCTCGGCGAGGACGTAGCCGGCCACGGTGAGGAGCGGGATCGCCGGCAGGGTCGACGACGCCACCAGCCGGTACGTCTCCGTGGGCACCGCGGCCACGGCGATCCCGTCGGCGAAGAAGAGGAGCATGGCCAGCCCGGCCATGGCCACGAACACCGGCGCGCCGGCGACCAGGCCGACCACGATCACCACCGTCCCCGGCACCACCCGGGATCCGGCGAACGACTCGAAGAGCCCGGTGGAGGCGAGGAGCGCGGCGAAGACCAGGGCGGCGATCCGGTCCGGCCAGCGGGGCGAGACGGCGAGGACGAACCGCACAGCCATGAGGGCCAGGGCGGCCGGCATCACCAGCTCGCTCCACCACTCCGGGACGCCGCCGGGCAGGGTGCTCTGG
>JAEZJH010000087.1 GCA_023436385.1 Pseudomonadota bacterium | reverse complement strand
GACCCCCAGGAAGACCAGGAAGGTGGGCCCGATGTCGCTCTGGGTGAAGGAGTGGACGGAGTTGAAGATCCCCGAGCGCGTCATGAACGTGCCGAGGATGGTGAGGAGGAAGGAGACGACCACCAGGGTGGTCGCCCAGCCCTTCAGCATCCCGCGCCGCTCGACGACGAGGAGCGAGTGGATCGCCGCGGTGGCGGTGAGCCAGGGGAGGAGCGAGGCGTTCTCCACCGGATCCCACGCCCAGTAGCCGCCCCAGCCCAGGACCTCGTAGGCCCACCAGCCGCCCAGGACGATGCCGATGGTGAGGAAGATCCACGGCACGATCAGCCAGCGCCGGAGCGGCACCAGGAGGTCGTGGCCGAGCTTGCCGGTGCAGAGCGCCGCCATCGCCAGGGCGAAGGGGATCACCATCCCGACGTAGCCCAGGTACAGGGCCGGCGGGTGGACCACCATCAGGATGTGGTTCTGGAGCAGCGGGTTGGGGCCCGGGCCGTCGGCCGGCGGGTTCGGCAGGTGGTGGAAGGGGTTCGCCGGCCCGGCGATCAGGAAGGCGAAGAAGACCGAGCAGGCGAGCATGAAGCCGAGGAACCACGGCTCGTGGGCCGGCTGCCGGTCCCGGTCGAGGAGGACCGCCGCCGCGACGTAGATGCCGAGGACCGCGCCCCAGAAGAGGATCGACCCCTCCAGCGACGACCAGAGGCTGACCACGCTCACCCAGGTCGGCACGGAGCGCGAGCCCACCTGCGCCACGTAGCTGACCGAGAAGTCGTGGGTGACCAGGGCGAAGACCATCACCGCGTTGGCGGCGACCATCAGGCCGCCGAACGCCAGCGCCAGGCGCCGCGCCCAGACCACGCCGCCCGCCGACTTTCGGAAGGCCGCGGCGAAGGCCACCACGCTGCCGGCGCTGGCGGCGAGGAGCGCCCCCAGGATCAGGGACCAACCCAGGGTAGCCATCAGTTGCCCTCGCCCTCGACCGACTGTTTCGCCGAGCGGATCATCCCCTCGATGTCGAGGGGCTCGCCATCCTTCGGCGCCCGGTACTCGTTGCCGTGGGACACCATCAGCCGGTGGCCCTGGAAGACGCCATCCTTGCCCATCCGGCCCTCGACCACCACGCCGATCCGCTCGCGGAACATCTGCGGCGGCACGCCCTTCGTGTGCACCGGGAGGACGGCCTGGCCGTCGCCGACGGTGAAGCGGAGATCGCTCTTCCCCTCGTCGAACTGGATCGAGCCGGCCTGCACCATCCCGCCCAGGCGAATGGTGACGCCCAGGGCCTTCTCGCCGTTCTGGAGGACGTCGTGGGGACCCCAGTAGTAGACGAGGTTCTCGTCGATCTGGTCGAGGATCACCTTCAGGCCGACGGCGGCCAGGGCGGCGACCGCCAGGGTCACCAGGGCGATCTTGCGGCCCTTCTTGGTGAACATCGCCCGGCCCGGGGCCGGAACGCCGGTCTCGCTCACCGCTCACCTCCGCCGGTGCGCTGCCGCGCCCGCTCCGCCCGGAGCCGGACGAGGACCGAACCCACGTAGCCGCCCAGGACCACCACGGTGACCCCGTAGGCGGCCCACACGAACTCCCAGCCTCCGCTGACCACGCCGGTCATCGCGCACCTCCCGCGATCGTGCCGCTCGAGGGGTTCGCGCCCGCGTCCCGCGGCTCGGGGAGGGGCGGGCCGAGCTCGTCCTGGAGGCGCAGGGCGGCGATCCCGCTACGCAGGATCACGGCGCCGGCGACCAGGAAGAGGACGGCGAAGGAGTTGAGCCGGAGCGGCAGGTGCATGATCGAATCGACGGTCCCCGGCGTGGACTGCTGCTGGTGCAGCGAGTTCCACCACTTCACGGAGAAGTAGACGATCGGCACGTCGACGAAGGCGACGATGGTGCTCACCGCCGACCAGGTCGCCCGGCGCACCGGATCCTCGACGAACTTCCGGAGGGCGAGGATGCCGAGGAAGAGGAAGAGGAGCACCGCCATGGTGGTGAGGCGCGGATCCCAGTCCCACCACACGCCCCAGGTCGGCTTGGCCCAGATCGCGCCCTGCACGCAGAGCAGGAAGCAGAGGACGACGCCGGCCTCCACCGTGGCCTCGAGGAGGTTGTCGAACCGCCACTTGCCGGTGAAGAGGAAGGCCAGCGCGAACCCGAAGGCCGCCGTCAGCGCCAGCATCGCGTTCCAGGCGGTGGGGACGTGGGCGTAGAGGATCCGGCCGACCTCGCCCATGTACTGCTCGGCGGGGGTCTGGAAGAGGCCGAGGTACGAGCCGGCCAAGAACAGGAGCGCGCCCAGCGCCACGAACGCGTAGCCGACCTTGGCCGCCCGCGGGGTGAACGGTGTTGCCTGGGAAGGGGAGTGCGTCATCTCATTCCTCGACTGCGATGCCGAAGAGCAACCCGCAGAGCGACCAGAAGATTGCGTCGAAGGCCAGGAGGAGCAGCGCCCAGCTGCCCGCCTGGCCCATCGGATCTCCCTCCAGGAGCAGGGTCGTGGCCCGGACTGCGGAGAGGAGCGCCGGTACGATCACCGGGAAGAGGAGCAGGGGGAGCAGCACCTGCTGCGCCTTGGCCTGGGCGGCCATCGCCGCGTAGAGGGTCCCGGGGGCGGAGAGGCCCGCGGCGCCCAGGGCGATCACGCCGGCGAGGGAGAAGATCCGCGACGCGTCCGCGTCGTAGAGCACCACCATCACCGGGATCAGCGCCAGCCCGAGCAACGTGAGCTGGAGCCAGTTGGAGACCGCCTTGGCATAGAAGATCGCCTTCCCGTCCACCGGCAGGAGGAGCAGGCCCTCGAGCGCCTTCCCCTCCATCTCCGTCCGGAAGCTCTCGGCGAGCGACAGCGTGGAGGAGAGGAGGAGGCCCAGCCAGAGGAAGCCGCCGGCGAAGGTGCGCAGCGCCTCGGCGTTGGGGCCGATCCCGAAGCTGAAGAGGAGCAGGGCGGCCGCGCCGAAGAAGAAGACGGCGAAGGTCTGGGACCGCGAACGCCAGCCGATCAGGAGGTCCTTGTGGAGCACCGCGAGCCAGCGCATCGTCAGACCGCCTCCGGGATGCGCGCCGCCTCGAGGCCGCCGCTGTCGGGAAGGTCCCGGGCGGGCCCGGTCCAGTGTACGCGTCCCTCCTCCAGCACCACCCCGAGGTCGCAGAAGGCCGCGCCGCGTTCGAGGAGGTGCGAGACGAGGAGGACGGTCTTCCCCTCCGCCTTCAGGCTCTCGAGGATCCCGTCGACGAGGAGGAAGCCGTTGGTGTCGAGCTGGTTGTACGGCTCGTCGAGCAGCACCACCCGGGCATCTTGCAGGAGCGTCCGGGCCAGGGAAAGGCGCTTGCGCATCCCCGCGGAGAAGGTCTGGACCTCGTCGTGGGCGCGGTGGGCGAGGCCGACCCGCTCCAGCAGCGCCAGCAGCTCGCCGTTCTTCCGGGGGAAGCCGCCCATCGCCGCGGTCGCCTCGAGGTTCTGCAGGGCGGTGAGGCCGTCGTAGGTGTACGTGGCGTGGCCGAGGAGGGCCACCCGGCGCCGCACCTCGGTCCGGGCCTCGCGGCTGTCGAGGCCCTCCACCAGCACTCGGCCCCGATCGGGGCGGATCGCCGTGGAGAGGACCCGGAGAAGGGTCGATTTGCCCGAGCCGTTCCGGCCCGCCACCAGCACCGCGGCGCCCCGGGGGATCCGGAGGTCGACGTCGAGGAGGGCCCAGCGCCGGCCGTAGCGGCGGCAGAGGCCGCGGGCTTCGATCGCCACAGGTGGGGAGTTCATGTTCGCCCGCTTCCTAAACTCTGTTCCGTCGTGGCGCAAGGTTCTCGTGTGGTCGAATACACGACGGCGGGCGTCCAGGGGGACGCCCGCCGCGTTTGGGCCGGGCTCCACGCCGGGCCCCGACCCGTGTACCGGGGAGGGGCCGGGACGAAAACCTCCTGTCCCGGCCGCTTCTTCCCTGCTACTTCGCGAACGACCGGATCAGCTTGACCTGCTCCTTGATCTGGTCGTCGGTCAGCTTCTTGCCGTAGGCCGGCATCTTGCCCTTGCCGTCCTTGATCAGCTGGGCGAGCTGTTCGTCGGTGAACTGCTTCTGGACCTCCGCCGACGTGTAGTTCTTCACGCCCATCTTCTCGCCCATCTTCGTGTCGCCGGCCCCGGCCTTGCCGTGGCACTTGGCGCACTGCTTGTCCCAGACGGCCTGGGCGTCGTCGGCCATCGCGACGGTGGGGGCGAGGGAAAGCATCATCGCCGCGGCCACAAACAGGAAAACCTTCTTCATATCGACTGCCTCCGAAGTGGTGCTGCTGCTTGCTGCGTCGACGCCGGGGTAGGCGTCCAAACTAGAGCGTGCCTCGATGGCATGGGATGCAGGCCCGGCTGTTTCGTTTTTCCTGGTCTGCATTCCGTCGCTCGAAGCCCGGGGGATGCGGGTCGCCGCCGATGCCACCGACCCGGTGGCAGGTGACGCAGTTCGAAGCGGCACCCTGGTCATGGCACGTGGCACACTGCTGGATATTCATGCGAGCGTCCGTGCCGTGGAAGGCCCCGCCGCCCGACCGGAACGCGTAGCCGTCCGGATGAGGAGAGCGGCCGCCGCGGTTGTCGGCCGCGGCGTTGGACCGCCGGTGGCAGTCCTGGCAGAAGCTCTGACCGTGGCACGTCTGGCAGGTCGCCGGGCGAGCCGCCGCCTCGAGGGCGTGGCGCCCGAGGAAGTCGCCGCGGTGGACGAAGTTCCGGTCCACGCGGTCGGGCAGCTTCACCGACGGCTTGAGGGGCGTGGTCTTGGCGTGGCAGTCCGCGCAGTAGCTCTGCTCGTGGCACTGCGTGCAGAGCTGCGAGCCGCCCGTGGCCCAGGCGCCGTGGAGGGCGTAGAAGCCGGTGGTGTGGACCGCCTCGCCGATCGACGGCTTGCCCAGCTCGGGGAGCCGCTCGTGGCAGTAGCTGCAGTTGAGGCGATCCATCTGCGCCTTGTGGCAGGTGGTGCAGACCGACATCGCCGGGTTGAGGGCGTCCTCCACCTTGGTGCTCTGGCCGGCGCCGGCGTGGCAGCTCTCGCAGGTGATCCCGGGCCGGTCGAGGTGGGCGGCGTGGTTGAACCGGAGCTCCTTGGCCGTGGTCTCGGCCCAGGTGGCCTCCGGGTTCGC
Source organism: Pseudomonadota bacterium (assembly GCA_023436385.1). Classification (GTDB taxonomy): domain Bacteria; phylum Myxococcota; class Myxococcia; order Myxococcales; family Vulgatibacteraceae; genus JAEZJH01. The sequence continues at coordinate 5,911 of JAEZJH010000087.1, read as the reverse complement.
CTCGCTGGTGTGGCACTGGGTGCACGGCTCCTCGTCGTGGCACTCGAAGCACTCCGCCATCTTCGGGCGCACGGAGGCGGCGATGTTGGTCGCCTCCGCCACGCTGGCGTGGCAGCTCGAGCACTCGAGGCCGGACTCCTCGACGTGGAGCCGGTGCGAGAAGACGATCCGGTCCGCCTCGGCGGAGAGGAACCGCTCCGGCGGCACCGGGAAGAGCGACGAGCGGTAGAGCTTCGCCCCGCGCTTCTCGGACTCGACCACCTTCCGGTCGGTGCCCTCGACGCCGGCAGTGGAGGAGGCCTTCTGCTTGCTGTCGATCCGCGTCGCCGCGGCCCCGCCTCCGGCCTCCGCCGCCGCAAGCGCGGAGGCGGGGAGGAGGGCGGCCAGGATCAGGGGAAGGAAGAGACGGTTCACGGCTGCACCCCCGAGATCAAGTCGAGGTCCTGGGTGATCCGCAGGATCCCCCGCACGTCGCGCTCGGCGAGGACGGTCTCGGCCACCTCGCCGCCCACGCCGACGTGGGTGCCCGAGCCGAACCGGCGCTCCGCGAAGAGCCGGGCCACCAGGCTCCGGGAGGCCGACTCCGGCACGTCGAGGGGAGCCTCGTCGTAGAAGTAGCCGAGAAGATCGAGCGCCGCGGTCCAGCGATCCGCCGGCGTGTAGCGGCAAGCGACGCGCAGCGAGGAGTAGCCGTTCTCCCGCCCCTCCTGCTCCGGCGCCTCGACCCGATCGCCCTCCACCGTGACCCAGACGTCGCGGAGGAGGTAACCGCTCGCCGAGCCGCCGAAGCGGTTGGCGCTCTCGCCCAGCCCCTCGCCGTCGTCGTCGGCGAAGGTGACCCGGGCGTAGCGGGCGGCGAAGGTGAGCCGGTCGATCGGCGACCACTGCACCAGGCCGTCCACCTGCGCGTAGTCGCCCAGGCTGAAGACGCTGAAGATCGAGGTCTTGTCGAGTAGGCGACCCGGGCTCGACTGCTCCGCGCCGACGCCCAGCACCAGCCGCTGGATCGGCGCGTAGCGGACCAGGCCCCGGGCCCGGGCGATCCCGGGATCGACCAGGTCGTAGGCCCCGTCGACGATCACGTCGACGCCGTCCAGCGGCACCACCGCCACGTCGAGGCCCACGTGTTCGCGGGCGATCGCGCCGCCGTTCCGGGCGTGGAGGTAGGAGACGCCGGTGTTGACCCGGCTCCAGTTGTGGTAGCCGACGCGGCCGCCGGCCTGCCAGTCGTGGTCGCCCCAGTTCCGGAAGCGGCGCTCGACGGTCTGGCCGCCGAAGGCCTGGACGTCGAACTGCCCCAGGGCGAACCGGCCCCAGGCGCCGTCCATCTGCGCGAAGTTCCCCACCCCGGGCGCGCCCAGCACCAGCTGCCGGCCGAGCCGGAGCTGGTAGCGGCCCTCGGGGTCGGCGTACTGGGCGTAGAGGATGTCGACGTCGCCGGCGAGGGCGTCGCCGGTGACCGGATCCTGCCCCTCGCCGAGATCGCCGAAGCCCCACACCGAGGTGTGGAACGAGAGCCCCGGCTTGGAGAGGTCGTATCCGGCCAGCTCGAGGAACTGGTAGATGGGCCACTCGCTCGTGGCCTCGGTCAGTCCCAGCGTGCGCTCGGCCGGGAGGAAGTACGTCCGGCTGCGTAGCTCGAGACGGGCCTGGGGCTCGCCTGCTTCCTGGGCGAGCGAAGGCCCTGCCACCCCGCCGGCGACCGAAGCCGCCAGCAGGGCCAGAAGGTGCCGTTTCATCGGTTACCCCTGCTCCCCGAGGTCCACCTGCCCGTTCACGTGCAGGGACTGGTTCGTCCAGTTGAAGTCGTCGTCGATCACCTTGCCGTGGCAGCCGCCGCCGCAGGTCTCGACCAGCCCGCCGCCGGGCAGCCGGTGCGCCGGGACGTCGGGCGGCATCGGGTGGCAGCTCGTGCAGGTGATCGCCACGTCGACGTTCCAGGCCGGCGACACGGTGGTGCCGCCCGCGATCCCCGCGCCGTGGCACCAGGTGTTCGAGCAGGTGCGGGCGGTGGCGTCGAAGGTCGGCGCGAGACCGCCGGCGCGGGCCACCTCGCCGAAGACCACCTCGGCCCCGACCACGGCGTCGACGTGGTCGTGGGAGCCCAGGGTGGCGGGCTCGACGTGGCAGGCGTTGCAGCCCATCCCCGCGGAGGCGAAGGTCGGCAGGAGGTGCCCGGCGTGGGCGCCCACCTGCGGATCGGCCGGATCGGTGTCCCCGGCCAGATCGCGGAACGGGGGCACGGTCGCGGGCGAGCCGGTGTGGCAGCCCTCGCAGTTGGGAGCGGTCACCCGGGGCAGGAGCGAGATCACCCCGTCGCCGTGGGCGGAAGGCTCGGGCGGCGGGTAGGGCGCCGCCGTCCCGGTGACCACCGGGTGGCACTCCTCGCACCGCGGCGAAAGCGAGTGGGGCCCGCCGCTGGGAAGGGTCTCGGGCGGAACGCCGTGGCAGGAGCCGCAGCCCAGGCCGGTGTCGAGGGCCCAGGTCGGCTCGGTCGCCGTCCCGTCGGTGAGGCCGCCGCCGTGGCAGGCGACGTTGGTGCAGGTCCGGGTCTCCGGATTCCACGCCGGCATCGAGCTGCGAGCCGCGGCCCGGGGACCGAAGAAGATCTCCGCCCGCCCGTCGGGATCGACCCCGATGTGCGAGGGATCGTCGAAGGTGGTGGGGAAGTGGTGGCACTCCGCGCACTCGACCGGGACGAACTGGCTGGTGGCGAGGTGCTCGGCGTGGGGGCCCACCGGATCGTCGGCGTCGAGGCCCGGCGGCGGCGCGCCCTGCGCGCCCGTGCCGTGGCAGGTGTCGCAGGCCTCCGGCGTCGCCCGGTGGCAGGTGGTGCAGGAGACCTCCACCGGACCGCCCCGGTAGTCCTCGCCGTGGCAGGTGCGGCAGGTGTCCATCCGCCAGCCTCGCGTCGCGATGTCCCGGCCGTGGAAGCCCGGCTGCCGCGGATCGAGGATCTCGGGGGCGTGGATCGAGGAGAGGAAGTAGGCGGCGTCGTCCCCGACCACCCAGCGCTCGAGGAGCGCCAGCCGATCGGCGAGCGCCTTCTCGCCGTCATCGCCGGCGAGGTAGCCCCGGTGCTGGACGGCGAGCTGGGAGTCGCCCCGGAAGATCGCCAGGAGGCGGCTCTCGGCCGCGCCGTCGCCGATCACCACGTTGGCGATCTCGTCGGCGCCGGGCCCGAGGACGCCGGCACAGGTCTCGGTCGACGGAAGCGCCGGCTCGCAGTAGGCGTCGAGGCGGTAGTCGCCGCTCGCCTGCGCCGCGGAATGGCAGCTCGTGCAGCGCTCGGCGAAGAGCGGCGCCACGTCGTCGACCCAGGTGAACTCGACGGGGCCGCCGCCGCCGGGCTCGGCGCGGGGCTCCGCGCAACCCCCGACGGCGAACGCCGCCACCACCAGAAGGGTGGCGACGGCGGCCGGCAGGGCCTCGACCTTTCGCGAAGGAAGGTGCTGGCTCATGTCCCCTCGATTTATCAAACCCGGCCCACCCCCGAGCAAAGGGGCGGGCCGGGTTCGGGCGCCGTGGTCAGCGCCCGAGTCGCACTACCGTTGCGGTGCCGCTACGGGAGCTTGGCGTGGACCTTATCCGCGCCGAGCGTGCTACCGGCACCATGACACACCGCGCAAGCCTCGACGCCGGACGCGGTGGTGTTCAGCTCCGCATGGGCCGCCGCCGCCGGGCTGTCGTGACAGGTGATGCACGTCCGGGTGGAGGGGTCCTGCCAGCCGTTGCCGGCGTGGCACGAGCGGCAGTCGTTCAGCGGGCGGGTGAAGACCACGTGGCTGAAGTCGTCGCCGCCGATCTCGTAGCCCTGGGTCAGGTGCTCGCCGGCGTGGATCTTGTGGACCATCACCGGCATGTCGCCCTCGGCCAGCGTCGGGTTGTGGCAGGTGACGCAGGCCTCCATGGTGTTCCGCTGCCCGCCGTGGCCGGAGAGCGTCGCCGAGTTGCCGATCTGGCCGTGGCAGCTCACGCAGGAGGCCATCGGGGCGTCCATGGCGCGGGGTGCGCCGACGGCGTCGGTGCCGGCGACCACGTAGGCGACCGGGTTGGTCGCGACCTCGGTGATCGTCAGGGTCTCCCCGTCGCGGACCTGGTTCTGGTGCCGGACGCGGGCCTCGATGTAGACCATCACCGTCTCGCCGGCGGCGCCGGTCTCCGGCAGCGTCCCGGTCACCGTCGCGGTGTAGACGCCCTCGGCGTCGGGGCCGGTGGCGGCGCGGAGATCCTGGCCGGTGAGCGTCCAGGTCGGGATCGGCATCGGGCCGGCGAAGACCGCGCGGAGCCCGTACATGCCGGGGAGGTCGAGGGCGCGGCCGTCGGCGTACCGGGCGGTGAACCGCACCGTCGGGCTGCCGCCAGCGGCGACGCCGGTGACGGAGACGATGGTGGTCTCGAGGCCACCGGTGATGCCCTCGTCGTCGGCCCACTCGCGGTTGGTGCGGTGCACCACATCGACGCCCTCGTCCGCGCCGACCGCGTGGCAGTAGGCGCAGGAGTCGGCCGGCTTCCCGTTCATGTGCGCCAGCGCGGACGCGCCGTCGTGACAGGAGCTGCAGGCGGCGGTGGTGATGGTGGTGAAGGCCCGGTCCCCGTTCGCGGCGCCGCCGTGGCAGGCGTCGCACTGCCGGGTGTCGCGGAGGTAGTTCACGCCGACCACGCCGTCCGCCGTCTTCTGGGCGTAGTAGTACATGTGGTTCTGGTAGCCGCTGATCCCGTAGAAGGCGCCGACCTGGCCCTCCTGGACGCTGGGCAGGTTCACGCCGGTGTGGATCTTGTGAACCATCGTCGCCATGTCGACCGTGTTGCCGGTCTGGGCGTCGGTGCTCTGGAAGGTGTGGCAGGTGATGCAGCCGTCGACGCCGCGGCGGCGGCCGTGGGCGGTGAGCGCGCCGTGGCAGGTGTCGCAGGCGGCGTCGGTGACGATCTGCCGGACGGTCGGGGTCGAGCCGTCGAGGGCAAAGTCGTAGACGTCGGCGCCCACGTAGGCGACGCCCTCGTAGGTCCGGGAGGCGAACCCGTGGACCCGGAGGATGGTGCTCGCCGGCAGCTCGGCGGGGACGGTGAGGCCGGTCACGTACTCGTACGTGCCCAGGGTGATGTTCTTGGTGGTCCCGCCCGAGTCATTGGTCGCCTGGACCACGGTGTTCTCGCCGTCGGTCTCGGTGCGGGTCTTGAGGGAGCGGAACTGGTCGGCGGCGGTGTCGAAATAGGCGACCACGAAGCTGGGGGCGTAGGCGCCCTCGGTGAGCTTGCCCTCGCGATCGATCGGGTTCCCGTTCTGGTCGACGATCTTCCAGGTGATCGCCACCTTCCGCTCGGGGGTCAGCTCGGCGCCGGCGATCTCCAGGGTCACTCCGGGGGCGGGACGGTAGGTCCCCGGACCCGCCGGGCCCTGGTCGCCCGTATCGCCCTTGTCGCCCTTATCGCCCTTGGACCCGTTGTTGCCGTCGTTGCCGTCCTCGCCGTCGGTACCATCGCGGCCGTCGGTGCCGTCCTGGCCGTTCAGGCCGTCCCGGCCATCCTGGCCGTCGACGCCCGCCGGCCCTTCACAGGCCGCGAGCGCAAAGATCAAAGTACCGACCAGGATCGGGAGGCCGAGGAGGCGCCCGCCCTGGTTGTGCCGGTTCGTCATCGAGCCGATCATTGACGTCTCCTCCGAAAACCCACTCCCCACTTCGGGTGGCGCCCCGCCTGCACCATCCGCGCCACGCCTCGAACGAGAAAGTCGACCGATTCCACCGACTTTCGTTGCTTTGGCAATAGCCGGGCAGCAACTAATTCCAGCGCGCAGCATCGCAAGATTTCATAGCAGGTGGAAGAGAATTTCCGTCTGCCCGTGACAACGGAACGCGCAAATGCTGCAAAGAAGCCATCTTGGCACGCAGGAATTGCGCGCCGGCGTGTG
>JAEZJH010000038.1 GCA_023436385.1 Pseudomonadota bacterium | reverse complement strand
CCCTGGTCCCCCGGCCCGACCCGCGCCGCGAACGCACCCAGCTCTTCCGCGAGGGTCATCGGGCGAAGATGGGGGCGGCGGCGCGCCCGGTTCCATCGAGCGCTCGCCCGGCCGGCGTGTGCCGCTCTTGCCCGCTTGACCGCCCTCCCCCCCTCCGCTTCGATCGGGGCCATGCACTCGCTCTCCCCTCGCCTGGCCTGGCCCCTGGGCGCCCTGTTCCTCCTCTCGCCGCTCGCCTGTGCCGCGCCGCTCCGGACCGTGACGCCGATCGAGACGGCCCCGGAGCTGCCGCCGCCTCCCCCGCCGAAGGAGGCCACGCCGGTGGTAGCCCTGGTCCCGCCACCGCCGCCGCCGATCACCGTGGTCGCGGTGGGCGACGTGCAGCTGGGCCGCGGCTGGCCGGACGACGCCCCCAAGCTCCCGCCCGGCGGCGCCGCCTGGCTGCTCGCCGAGATACAGCCGCTCTTCGCCGCGGGGGACGTGGTGTTCGGGAACCTGGAGACCGCGCTCCGCGACGAGGGCGAGAGCGCCAAGTGCAAGCGCTCGAAGCCCGGCCACTGCTACGCCTTCCGGGCTCCCACCGCCTACGCGCCGGAGCTGGCGGCGACCGGCTTTCACGTGCTCAGCCTCGCCAACAACCACGCCGGCGACTTCGGACCCGAGGGCCGGCAGACCACCATCGCCGCCCTCGATGCCGTCGGCATCCGCCACAGCGGGCCGGTGGGCGACGTCGCCTCGTTCGAGGTGAAGGGCCGGAAGGTGGCGATGGTCGCCTTCGCCACCGGCAGCGACATGCACCGGGTGCAGGAACTCGACGAGGCGAAGCGCCTGGTGGAGGCGGCGGCCGCAACGCACGACCTGGTGATCGTCTCCTTCCACGCCGGCGCCGAGGGCGCCAAGGCCACCCGCGTCCCGGAGGGCGTGGAGCTGTTCCTGGGCGAGGACCGGGGCGACGTCCGCCGCTTCGCCCGCACGGTGATCGACGCCGGCGCCGACCTGGTCCTCGGCCACGGTCCCCACGTGCTCCGCGGCATGGAGATCTACCGGGATCGGCTGGTGGCCTACTCGCTCGGCAACTTCAGCGCCTGGGAGAGCTTCAACCTGAGCGGCCCCTTGGGGATCACCGGCGTCCTCGAGGTACCCCTGGGCGCCGACGGCGCCGCGGAGGCGGTCCGCCTCCGGCCGGTGCAGATCGAGCGGCCCGGCCGCCCGCTCCCGGATCCCGCGGGGAAGGCGATCCCCGTTGTCCGCGAGCTCTCCACCCTCGACTTCGGAGCGCCGCTCCTCGACGAGGACGGGACCTGGACCCGGCCGGCGCCGGTGGCGGAGACGCCGCGGTCGTAGCCGGCCGCCCGATCCCCGCGCCGCTCACGCGCCGTCGGCGCGGGGCAGCGCGGCGGGCGGCGGGAGCAGCATCGAGGCGCGGTGGAGATCGACCCACGCCGACCAGGGGACCAGCAACCACGCGGCGAGCGCCGCGCCGGCCACCGCCTCGGCCGACGGGGGCGGCGGGCCGGCCAGGTTGACCACGTAGATCGCCGACACCAGCGCCACCAGCCCGGCGAGCGACCAGCGCCCGACGCGATCGAGCGGTTGCGTGGTCCGGAGGTAGAGCGCCACCCCGCCGACGAAGATCGCCAGCTCGAGGAGGAGCGTCAGCGCCGGGAGGTTCCAGAGCCCCAGCCCGACCACCGGGCCCCCGGGCCAGAGCGGCAGGTCGGGCCGGTGGGTGAAGAAGTCGAGGACCCAGTGGCTGGTCACCAGCGCCCCCACCACCAGCGACCCGCGCCAGCTCCGCCGGAAGGCGGCGTAGAGCGCCGCGGCCAACACCGACCAGCCCAGGACCGCGAGGAGCGAGTGGGTGTACGGGTACTCCACGAACGCCAGCGGTGTCATCACCGTGTCGCCGGGCCGGACCTCCACCCGCTCGACGCCGGCGAGCACGAAGAGCGGCCAGACGAGATCGATCCAGGTGGCCGCCGCCATGGCGACGCCGAGCGAGACCTTCGGCGCCACGCGCTTCGCCGCCAAGGCGACCCCGAGGTGTCCGAGAAACATGTGTCCTCCTCCGCGCCGGCCACGCGCCCGGCGCATCCTACTGCGCAACCCGGCAGCGCCAACCGCGTCGACGAGTGGTGTTGGATTTCGGGCCGAGGCCGCCTCGGCCGACGGCGGCGCGCGATCGTCTACGTCCCGCCGGCCAGCTCGGGCGGCCGGGAACCACCGCGGAGCCGGAGGAGGAGGCTCGGCGCTTCGCGGGCGAAGCGGTCCGCGGCGTCCGGCAGCGGCCGGTCGTCCGGATCGGTCACCTGCACGCCGCCGAGCCCGACGTCCCGGGAGTGAAACACCGCCTTCAGCTCGGGCCCGATCAGCGCGAACTTCTGCTTCCATCCCACCGAGGCGAGGACGTACCGCTTCTCCGGGACCTCGTACATCGGCAGGCCGTCGCCCAGCTCCGCCGGCCGGTGGCGATCGCCGAGGAGGCCGAAGATCGTCGGCACCACATCGACGTGGGAGGTGATCCGGTCGACGACGCCGGGGGGAAGCTGCTCGTCGAAGATCACCATCGGCACGTGGAGCTGCCGGGAGTTGACGTCGGTGGCGTGGCCGAGAAAGCCGTGCTCCCCGAACTCCTCGCCGTGATCGCCGGTGACCACGAGGAGCGGCGCCTGGCCGCGGCGCGCCTGGTACTCCCGGAGGAACTCCTCGAGCTTCGCGTCCACCTCGTAGGCGGCGTTCTTTGCCCGGTTCATGAGCAGCTCGGGCGGGAGCCGCGAGGCGGCGAGGGTGCCGCTCCCGTCCCAGGCCGGCGCGAACACCGCGGAGCGCTCCGGGTAGCTGTAGTTGTAGTGGGTGCCGGCGAAGAACAGGAAGAGGAAGAGCGGCTTCTCCGGCGGCAGCTCCGCGAGCACGCGGCGGGCGGAGGCGAGCATCGCCGCGTCCTTCTCCGCGCCCGAGCCGGTGAACTCCGTCTCCAGGCCGCCGGTCACGTCCCGGAACACGGTCTGCTTCAGATCCATCCACTCGACCGACGAGGCGGTGAGGAACCGGCTCTCGTAGCCGTGGCGCGCCAGCGCCGGGAAGAGGAGCGGCGTCCGCCCCGCGCCCACCACCGCGTCCCGGCGCTGGGCGTCGATCCCGTAGAGCAGGCCGAAGAGCGAGAACTGCGTGGCGGCGGCGGCGCTGTAGTGGCGCCGGAACACCGTGCCCGTGGCCGCGCGGCGGTGGAGGTTGGGCATCACCTCCGGCGCCAGGAAGTCCGCCCGCAGGCTCTCGATCACCACCAGGAGCACGTCGGGCGTCCGCTCGAAGTGGACGTCGGCGGGATCGACCGAGCCCGCCGGCGTCCCCACCTGCGGCGAGAGGTCGGCGTCGAGCTCCCGCACCGCCGGCCGGCCGGTGACCGCGGCGAGGAGCTTGTTGAAACGCACCCGCGGCTGGAGCGGCAGGACGGTGACGGCGTGCTCCGCCGGCTGGCCGCCGACGAAGATCTGGTAGGCGGAGAGGGCGCGCTCGCCCGCCCAGAGCCCCAGCACCGCCAGGGCGATCGGCCAGGCGCGCTTCGGCGTGGCGAAGCGCCGGAGCGTCACGCTCCCCACCCACGTCCCCAGGGCCACCAGGGCCGCGAGCCGGCCGACGACCCAGGCCACCTCGCCGGCGGGGAGGCCGGTCTCCGAGAGCCCGTTGGGCTGGAGCACAACTTGAAGCACGAGCCCGTTCACGTGCATGCCCAGGGCGTCGAAGGCGAGCGAGTCGAGGTAGAGGAAGGCCGCCAGCAGTGCCAGGAGGAGCGGCGCCGCCCAGGCGTAGCGCTTCCCCAGGACGAGGAGGGGCAGCGTCAGGACCAGGCCGGCCAGCCCCAGGGCGAGCGCCTCCACCCCGTAGCCGGCGAGGAGCGGGAGGCGCATCCCCGGGGCCAGCGAGTCCGCCGCCCGGGCCAGGGCCAGCCGGTAGAAGACCAGCACCAGGAGGCCGTGGGCGAGCGCCCAGAGCAGCGCCGGCCGGAGGTAGTGACGGGCCGGAGGGGACGGCGGCACGGACGACTCCCGGCGCGAGGGCGATTACGCCTAGTTCAGGTATTCGGGCGGCGGGCGGCGGTCGCCGGTCAGCTCCAGGCCCTGCCGCGTCAGCAGGAAACGGACCTTCCCGTGGCCGCGCTCGGTGTCGATCTCCGCCTCGAAGGCCGGGCCGGAGATGGTGCCGAGGAGCAGGTCCTTCTTCAGGTTGACCACCCGGCCCCGGATCAGATCGCCGGCCACCTCGCCGACGGCCTTGTCGTTCCGGAACAGATCGAGGGCCGCCTCGTGCAGCGTCGTCGCCAGCGTCGGGCTGAGCGGCAGCGAGGAGAAGAGCACGGAGATGAGGACCCAGTACGGCGGGGACGTATCGGCCATCGCGCGCACCCTACCCCGGCGCGCGGTCCGACCTCAACGGCCCCCGGGCCGCTCGGCTCTCCTCGCCGGTTGTCCGCCGCCCCTCCGGCCCTTAGACTCCGCGCCGATGACCCAGCCAGAAAGCCTGACGCGGCCAGCGAAGCACCCCGGCGCCAACGATCCCTGCTGGTGCGGGAGCGGCAAGAAATACAAGAAGTGCCACCGGGACGCCGACGAGTCGGAGCGGTCGGCGGCCCTCACCCGGCCGACCAACCGGCCGATCCGTCCCGGGACGGTCTCCCCGCGCCGGGAGGTCCCACCCGGGATCGTGCGGCCGGACTACGCGACGACCGGCGAGCCCGGCCCCGGCGTGCCGGTCGATCCCGCCACCCGGATCGCCCGGGCCCGGAACGCCGGCCGGATCGCCGCGGAGGTCCTGGCGGAGACGGCGGCGGCGCTCCGGCCCGGGATCACCACCGACGAGTTGGACGCGATCTGCCACGAGGCCTGCATCAAGCGCGGCGCCTACCCGAGCCCGCTCGGCTACCGGGGCTTCCCCAAGTCGCTCTGCACCTCGGTCAACGAGGTGATCGTCCACGGCATCCCCGACAGCCGGCCCCTCGAGGACGGCGACATCGTCAACCTCGACGTCACCGTCTACGTCGACGGGATGCACGGCGACACCTCGGCCACCTTCCCGGTAGGCCAGGTCGACGAGGAGAGCCTCCGGTTGATCCGGGTGACGCGGGAGTGTCTCGAGCGCGGGATCGCCGCGGTCCGGCCCGGCGTGCCCTTCTCCGACCTCGGCAAGGCGATCGAGGCCCACGCCGAGGCCCACGGCTACGAGGTGGTCCGGGCCTTCTGCGGCCACGGCATCGGCGAGGTCTTCCACACCGACCTGCAGGTCGACCACTACTACGATCCGCGGAACACCCGGCGGATCGAGGAGGGGTTGATCTTCACCATCGAGCCGATGATCAACCAGGGCACCTGGCGGCACGTCGAGTGGGATGACGGCTGGACCGCCCTCACCGCCGACGGCAAGCGCTCGGCGCAGTTCGAGCACATGGTGCTGGTGACGGCGACGGGGGCGGAGATCCTCACCCTGCCGCCCCGGTAGCTCCCCGCGGTCGGCGGCCGCGGCGCCGCCGGTCGCCTCTCGCGGCCTGGTCCGCATTCGCGGTTCGGGCCACGGCCCGCCCCGGGCTTGCTCCCACCCCGCCCGTCGGCCTACCTTGCCCGCGAACTTCGGAGGTCGTACCGCCTTGCGCCTGGCTGCCTGAATCGTCCGCCGTCTTCCGCCACCGTCGAACGGGTCGCCCCATCCCCGCTCGCGTGGTCCGCGATTCCAGGAGCCCTCCGCATGTCTCTCCTCCGCGCCCGCCGCGTCTCGTTCTCGTTCCGCGACTCCGTTCCCCTCCTCGCCGACGCCGAGTTCGTCCTCGGCGAGGGCTGGACCGGCCTCGTCGGCGAGAACGGCGCCGGCAAGTCCACCCTCCTCCGCCTGATCGCCGGCGAGCTCGAGCCCGAGGCAGGCACCTTCGCGCTCGAGCCGCCGGGTGCGCCGGTCCGGCTCTGCCCGCAGCGCGTCGAGGCGCTCGACCGGGACATCGCCGCCTTCGGCGCGGCGGTGGACGGCGAGGCC
>JAEZJH010000028.1 GCA_023436385.1 Pseudomonadota bacterium | reverse complement strand
GCCGCGCTCCTCCCCCGGCCCCGGCTCGGCCCGGCGGCCCTCTCCGCGCGGCAGGTGGTGGAACTCGCCACCCTGGGCGGAGCCCGGGCGATGGGCCTCGAGGCGGAGCTCGGCTCGATCGAGGTCGGCAAGCGGGCCGACCTCGTGCTCCTCGATCTGGCGCGGCCGGGCACGGTGCCCTGGGGTGGCGACGTCTACGGCCGGATCGTCTTCGCCGCCGGCCGGTCCGACGTGCGATCGGTCTGGATCGACGGACGCCCGGTGCTCCGGGACGGAAGGCTCCTCACCGTGGACGAGGAGCGGGTGGTCCGGGAGGCGGTGGAGGAGGCCCGGCGGGTCCGGGCGCGGGCGGGGATCTGATCGCCCGAGGACCGCTCGCGAGATCGGGGGCGTCTCGTGGTGACGGGGGAGGCGGGGCTTGACGGAGAAAGGGCCCGGCGGTACCGCTCCCGCGATGAAGATCTTCGGCTCGCTCGAGGAAGCACGCGGCCGCCTTCCCGGCTGCGCGGTGGCGATCGGCAACTTCGACGGGGTCCACCTGGGCCACCGGGCGCTCGTCGATCGGGCCCGGGCGATCGCCCACCCGCGGGGCGCTGCCGCGGTGGCCCTCACCTTCGAGCCGCACCCGGCCAAGGTCCTCTCCGCCGCCATCGCCCCGCCGCTGGTCTGCACGCTGCCCCGGAAGCTCCAGCTCCTCGAGGCCGCCGGCGTCGACGCGGTGGTGGTCCAGCCCTTCGACCGGGACTACGCCGCCACCTCCGCGGAGGAGTTCGCCCGCCGGGATCTCTCCGGGCGCCTCGACGCCCGCGACGTGGTGGTCGGCTACGACTTCACCTTCGGCAAGGGCCGGGTCGGCGACGTCCCGGCGCTCTCCCGCCTCCTCGAGGGCCGGGCCACCGTCCACGTGGTGCCGGCGGTCCAGGTCCAGGGCTTCACGGTCAGCTCGTCGAAGATCCGGGAGCTGGTCCTCACCGGCCGGGTCGCCGCGGCGGCGCAGCTCCTCGGCCGGCCGTTTCTCCTCGACGGCACGGTGGTCCCGGGCCACGGCCGCGGTCGGACCATCGGCCTCCCCACCGCCAACGTCGCCCCGGCCACCGAGCTGGTCCCCGCCACCGGTGTCTACGCGGTCCAGGCGATCGCCCCGGGGCTCGATCGCCCGACGGCCGGCGCCGCCAACATCGGGGTGAAGCCCACCTTCGGCGTCGAGGAGCTCACCGTGGAGGTCCACCTCCTCGACGTCTCCCCCGACCTCTACGGCCAGCCGATCGCCGTGGCCTTTCTCGAGCGGTTGCGGGGCGAGGAGCGCTTCCGCGACGTGAACGCCCTCCTCGCACAGATCCAGGCGGACGTCGCCCAGGCGCGCCGGATCGCCTCCGTTCCTCCGGATCCCGCGGTGGTCCTCCCACCCACGGTGAACGCGCGCTAGCGGAAAAGCCTTGGAAAATCGGGCATTCAACACTTGTTGTCTGGTTGACGGCCCGTACCCCCACCGCTACACTCGCCGGCTCGTCTTCCCTCCGCCGACGGGGTAGGAAGCCGCCCGGTGCATCGCCGGGACTCCGCCGGCGACGCCGGCACGGGGGTATCAGGGAACATGTCCGGTCGTCTCGGTGAGCTGCTCGTCCGCGAGAACCTCATCTCCCTCCAGCAGCTGCAGAAGGCGCAGGACGAGGCCCGGAAATCGGGGCAGCGGATCGGCTCCGCCCTGATCCGAACCGGGGCGATCGAGGAATCCAAGCTGACGGAGTTCCTCTCCCGGCAATACGGTGTCCCGGCGATCAACCTGAAGGACTTCGAGATCGACCCCGAGGTCCTGAAGCTGATCCCGAAAGAGGTCTGCGAGAAGCATCTGGTGATCCCGGTGAATCGGGCCGGGGCCTCGCTGATCATCGCCATGGCCGACCCGGCGAACATCTTCGCCGTCGATGAGATCAAGTTCGTCACCGGGTACAACGTCGAGACGGTGGTCTCCTCGGAGGTGGCGATCCGCGAGGCGATCGACCGGTACTTCGCGGAGAAGGGCCCGGAGTACTCCTACGAGGACGTGCTCGAGGGCTTCGACGAAGCCGACATCTCCATCGAGCACACCGAGGACGACGACTTCGTCGACGTGGCCCGGGCGGCGGACGACGCCCCGGTGGTCAAGCTGGTCAACCTGATCCTCCTCGACGCCATCAAGAAGGGCGCCTCCGATATCCACGTCGAGCCCTACGAGAAGGACTTCCGGGTCCGCTTCCGCATCGACGGCTCCCTCTACGAGGTGATGAAGCCGCCGCTCAAGCTGAAGAACGCGATCGTCGCCCGCCTCAAGGTGATGGCGGAGCTGGACATCGCGGAGCGGCGGCTCCCGCAGGACGGCCGCATCAAGCTGAAGCTGGGCAAGGGCAAGGAGATGGACTTCCGTGTCTCCTCCTGCCCGACGCTGTTCGGCGAGAAGGTGGTGCTCCGCCTCCTCGACAAGTCGAACCTCCAGCTCGACATGCAGAAGCTCGGCTTCGAGGAGCAGCAGCTCAAGTGGTTCCTCGACGCCATCGACCGGCCCTACGGGATGTGTCTGGTCACCGGGCCCACCGGCTCCGGTAAGACCACCACCCTCTACTCGGCCCTGGCGCGGCTCAACCTCACCACCGACAACATCAGCACCGCGGAGGACCCCGTCGAGTACAACTTCGGCGGGATCAACCAGGTGCAGATGCACGACGAGATCGGCCTCAACTTCGCCGCCGCCCTCCGCTCCTTCCTCCGGCAGGACCCCGACATCATCATGGTCGGCGAGATCCGCGACTTCGAGACCGCGGAGATCGCCGTCAAGGCGGCCCTCACCGGCCACCTGGTGCTCTCCACCCTCCACACCAACGACGCCCCGGGCACGATCAGCCGCTTGCTCAACATGGGCATCGAGCCGTTCCTGGTCACCTCGTCGCTCAACCTGATCCTCGCCCAGCGGCTCTGCCGGAAGCTTTGCCAGGAGTGCAAGCAGCCGGCGGAAGTCTCCGAGCAGCTGCTCCTCGAGACCGGGGTGCCGGCCGACGAGATCGGCAACTTCACCGTCTACAAGCCGGGCGGCTGCAAGGTCTGCCACGACCGCGGCTACAAGGGCCGGGTCGCCGTCTACGAGGTGATGCCGTTCTGGGACGGGCTCAAGGAGCTGGTGATCAACGGCGCCTCCACCGCCGAGCTGAAGCAGGAGGCGATCCGGCTGGGGATGCTGACGCTGCGGATGGCGGCGATCAACAAGATGAAGGCCGGGATCACCTCGCTCGACGAGGTGGTGGGGAATACCGCGCCCGATCGGTTCTAATTATTTCTTGCTTGGGAGTGCGCCGTGGCCAACCTGCATCAGCTCCTCAAGGCGATGGTGGAGAAGGGGGCCTCCGACCTCCACATCACCACCGGCTCGCCGCCGCAGCTCCGCATCGACGGCAAGCTGGTGCCGCTGAAGACGGCGCCGCTCACCCCGGTGGAGACCAAGCAGCTCTGCTACTCGATCCTCACCGACGCCCAGAAGCACAAGTTCGAGGAGGAGAACGAGCTCGACCTCTCCTTCGGAGTCAAGGGGCTGTCGCGGTTCCGGGCCAACGTCTTCATGCAACGCGGCGCGGTGGCCGGCGCCTTCCGGACCATCCCCTTCAAGATCCTCACCTTCCAGGAGCTGGGCCTCCCGCCGGTGATCGCCTCCCTGGCGGAGAAGCCCCGCGGCCTGGTGCTGGTCACCGGGCCCACCGGCTCCGGCAAGTCGACCACCCTCGCGTCGATCATCGACAAGATCAACACCGACCGGCACGAGCACATCATCACCATCGAGGATCCGATCGAGTACCTGCATCCCCACAAGAACTGCCTGGTGAACCAGCGGGAGGTGGGGGCGGATACCCAGTCGTTCAAGAAGGCGCTGAAGTACATCCTCCGGCAGGACCCCGACGTGGTCCTGATCGGCGAGATGCGCGACCTCGAGACCATCGAGGCGGCGCTGGTGGTCTCCGAGACCGGCCACCTGGCCTTCGCCACCCTGCACACCAACTCGGCGGTGCAGACCATCAACCGCATCCTCGACGTCTTCCCGCCCTACCAGCAGCCGCAGGTCCGGGCGCAGCTCTCCTTCGTGCTCGAGGGCGTGGTCACCCAGAACCTCCTGCCGAAGGCCGGCGGTCCGGGCCGGGTGCTGGCGATCGAGGTGATGATCCCCAACCCCGCGATCCGGAACCTGATCCGCGAGGACAAGGTCCACCAGGTGTATTCGCAGATGCAGGTGGGCCAGGCGAAGTTCGGGATGCAGACCTTCAACCAGTCCCTGGCGGCGCTGGTTACCCGCCGGCTGATCACCATGGAGGAGGCCCTGGGCCGCTCCTCCGATCCCGAGGAATTGCGGAACATCCTCTCGCAGGGGCAGGCGGCGCGCCCGGGGATGCGGCCGTAGGGGCGGGTGCGGGAGGGTAGGGCCCGGTCGCAATCTCGACCGGGAGGGGGCCCGGGGCTAGGATCGCCCCGGCTCGCGAAACACCGCGGAGGACATGGGGATGGCCGGACCGGCCCTGCAGCAGCAGACCAAGCCCACGAAGCAGGCGGCACCGCCGAAGCTACCCGTCTACCTCTGGAAGGCGAAGACCAAGAGCGGCGAGGAGAGGTCGGGGGAGATGGAGGCCACCGGCCGGGAGGCGGTGGAGAGCCGCCTGCGGCAGATGGGCCTTTTGCCGACCAAGGTGAAGAAGAAGCCGACCGAGATCACCATCCCGGGGATCGGCGGGCCGACGCAGAAGGACCTGGTCGTCTTCACCCGGCAGTTCTGCACGATGATCGACGCCGGCCTGCCGCTGGTGCAGGCGCTGGAGATCCTCTCCACCCAGGCGGAGAACGCGGAGTTCCGGAAGATCCTCGCCAAGGTGAAGGCCAAGGTGGAGTCGGGCTCCACCTTCGCCGACGCCCTCGCCGATCACCCGAAGATCTTCGACGAGCTGTACGTGAACCTGGTGGCTGCCGGCGAGGTGGGCGGCATCCTCGACACCATCCTCAACCGGCTCGCCGTCTACATCGAGAAGAACGAGAAGCTGAAGACCAAGGTCAAGGGCGCGATGGTCTATCCGTCGATCGTCCTGGTGGTGGCGATCGGCTGCGTCGCCATCCTCCTGCTCTTCGTCACCCCCACCTTCGAGAAGATGTTCAAGGACATGGGCGGCGCCCTCCCCGGGCCCACCCAGCTCCTCATCGATATCTCCAACTGGCTCCAGGACTTCATCGTCCCACTGATCGCGGTCCTGGTCGGCGGCGCCATCGCCTTCCGGATGTTCCTGAAGAACAAGAACGGCCGGGAGATGTGGGACCGCTTCGTGATCCGGACCCCGCTCTTCGGGACCCTGATCCGCAAGGTGGCGGTGGCCCGGTTCCCCCGGAACCTGGGGACGATGATCTCCTCCGGCGTCCCGATCCTCGACGCCCTCGACATCACCGCCAAGACCGCCGGCAACACCGTGGTGATCAAGGCGATCCAGCTCACCCGGCAGCGGATCTCCGAGGGCAAGACCATCGCCGAGCCGCTCGCCGAGAGCGGGGTCTTCCCGTCGATGGTGGTGCAGATGATCGGCGTCGGCGAGGCCACCGGCGCCCTCGACGCCATGCTCGGGAAGATCGCCGACTTCTACGACGAGGAGGTGGACGCCGCCGTGGCCGCGCTCACCTCGATGCTCGAGCCGGTGATGATGGTGTTCCTGGGCGGCGTGGTCGGCTTCTTCATGATCGCCATGTATCTGCCGATCTTCACCATGGCCGATACCATCAAGTAGGAGCCGGTGCCGGTGGAGCTAGCTTCTCCCGTCCCGGCGACGCGCGGGGCTTCCGGCCCCGCGGAGAACGCGGAGGGAGGGGACCTCCACCGGAAGCTCTTGTGGCTGGCGGCGTTCCGCATCGCCGCCGTCACCGTCCTGATCGGCACCACCGCGCTCCTCGCCCTCCAGCCCGGCGAACCGCTGGGCGGGAGCGTGGTGCCGCTCCTCTCCATCCTCGCCACCTTCACCAACGCCCTGCAGATCGGGGTGGTGCTGCTGCTCCGGTACCGGAGGTGGCTCCGGGCCCTGGCGATCGTGCAGATCGCCGGCGACGTGATCTTCGCCGGCTTCCTGGTCTACCTGACCGGCGGCGCCGACTCGCTGTTCACGTTCATGTTCCTCCTGGCGATCGTCAACGGGAGCCTCCTCCTCGGGAGACCCGGGGCCTGGGTCGCCGCCGCCGGCTCCTGGCTCGCCGATGGGGCGCTGATCCTGGCGCTCCAGTACGGCGGCCTCTCGCCGCCCGACGCCGGGCTGGCGCAATCGCGGATCGCCGGCCACCAGCTGGCCCAGCTCCTGGTCACCCACGCCACCGCCTTCGCCTTGACCGCGGTGCTCGCCAGCTACGTCGCCGGCCAGGCGCGGCGGGCCGGCGAGCGGGCGCGGCGGGCGGAGCGGAGCCTGGTGCACCTGTCGGTGCTCCACGACGCCATCGTCCGGTCGCTCTCCGCCGGCATCGTCACCGCCGACGAGACCGGCCGGATCACCTTCGTCAACCGGGCCGGCGAGGAGATTTTGGGCGCCTCGCTCGAGACGTTCGAGCTCCAGCCGCTCGACAAGGTGTTTCCCCAGCTCCGGCCCGCGCTCCTCGAGGCACTCGAGTCCCGCGCCTCGCGGCGCACCGACTTCGCCTGGAGTTGCCCCGACGGCACCACCCGGGTCCTCGGCTTCACCGTCGCCCCGCTCCTCGACGAGCGGCGGATGCGGATCGGCTCCACCGCCTCCTTCCAGGACCTCACCCGGATCAAGGAGCTGGAGGCCCGGGCGCTCCGCACCGAGCGGCTCGCCGCGGTGGGCAAGCTGGCCGCCGGCCTTGCCCACGAGCTGCGCAACCCCCTCGCCTCGATCGCCGGAGCGGTGGAGCTGCTCGGCGCCGGGAGCGGCGACGAGTCCGACCGGAAGCTCCGGGGCATCGCGCTGCGGGAGACCCAACGGTTGAATCGCCTGGTCTCCGATTTCCTCGCCTTCGCCCGGCCGGCGGCGGTCCGCGCCGCCTCGGTGGATCTGGCGCGGCTCGCCGAGCACGTGGTCGGCGCCCTCGCCGGCGATCCCCAGGCGGCCGGGGTCCGGCTGGAGCGGCAGCTGGCGCCGGCGGTGGCCCGGGCCGACGAGAAGCAGCTCGAGCAGGTGCTCTGGAACCTGACCCTGAACGCGGTGCAGGCCTCCCCCGACGGCGGCACGGTGCGCGTCAGCACCGGCATCGTGCCCGGCAAGAACCGGGTCTTCCTCCGGGTCGAGGACCGGGGTCCGGGCATCGCTCCCGCCGACCAGGCGCGGCTCTTCGAGCCCTTCTTCACCACCAAGGCCGGCGGTACCGGCCTGGGCCTCTCGATCTGCCACGGGATCGTCGAGGCCCACGGCGGCGAGATCGAGGTGGAGAGTCGCCCGGGCGAGGGTGCGCGATTTGCCGTTATACTGCCCGCACCGCCCGTTCTGGGCGGGGTGGAGGCGTAGGTAAACGTGGCACGCATCCTGGTCGTCGACGACGAGCGCTCGCTCTGCGAACTGCTCGAGATCCTCCTGGGCCGGGCCGGTCACCGGGTCGAGACCGAGACCGACGGCGCCCGGGCGCGGGAGCGCGTCGCCGCCGACGAGTACGACCTGGTGATCACCGACCTGAAGCTCGGCCGGCACTCTGGGCTCGACGTCCTCGAGCGGGTGAAGACCGCCTGGCCCGCCACCGAGGTGATCGTCATCACCGCCTTCGCCTCCGACGAGGACTCCCGGAAGGCCCAGGCGTTGGGCGCCCGGTTCTTCGTCTCCAAGCCCGTCCGCAACGACCACCTGCTCCTCATGGTCCAGAACGCCCTGGAGAAGCGGGCCCTGGTCCGGGAGAACGTGCGGCTGAAGCGGGAGATCGAGGGCCGCACCCGCTACGGCAAGCTCCACGGGAAGAGCCCGGCGATGCGGGAGCTGTTCACCCTCATCGACAAGATCGCCCCCACCCGCACCACCGTGCTGATCACCGGCGAGTCCGGCGTCGGGAAGGAGCTGGTCGCCCGGGCCATCCACGAGAAGAGCGCCCGGGCGAAGGGCGAGTTCGTCGCGGTCAACTGCGGGGCGATCCCCGAGGGGCTGATCGAGAGCGAGCTGTTCGGCCACGAGAAGGGCGCCTTCACCGGCGCGGTCTCGTCGCGGGAGGGCCTCTTCGTCCAGGCGAGCGGGGGGACGCTGTTCCTCGACGAGGTCGGCGAGCTGCCGGTGCTGGTCCAGGTGAAGCTGCTCCGGGCGCTCCAGCAGAAGAGCGTTCGGGCGGTGGGCGGGGATCGCGACGTCGAGGTCGACGTGCGGATCGTCGCCGCCACCAACCGGGATCTGGGCGAGGACGTGAAGGCCGGGCGGTTCCGCGAGGATCTGTATTACCGGCTCAACGTGATCAACCTGAAGGTCCCGCCGCTCCGGGAGCGGCGGGAAGACGTGCTGCTCCTCACGGAGCACTTCCTCGCCGCCTTCGCCGCCGACCAGGGGCGGCCGGGGATGCGTTGGTCCCGGGACGCCCAGCGGGCGGTCTTGGATTATTCGTTTCCCGGCAACGTCCGCGAGCTGGAGAACCTGGTCGAGCGGGCGGTGACCCTGGCCGAGGGCGACGAGATCGGCATCGGCGACCTGCCGCCCCACGTCCGCGCCGCCTCGGCGGTGGGGATGGTGGCCGACGCGGTCCCGGAGGGGAACCTGCCGCCGGGCTTCTCGCTCGAGGCGTACCTCGAGGGGATCGAGCGGCGGCTGATCGATCGGGCGCTGGCCCAGGCCAACGGGGTGAAGACCGAGGCGGCAAAGCTGGTCGGCCTCTCCTTCCGGCAGTTCCGCTACCGCGTCGCCAAGCTGCGTGGCGAGGCGGTGCGGGAGGGCGAGGAGGAGGGGGAGGGCTGACCCTCGCCGACCGCCGGTAACGTAACGAAGCTGGCGGTCGGGCCGATCAGGGCCGCGAGGAGCGGGCCGGAGGCGCGTCGGGTTCGCCGGCGCCGGCATCGCCGGGGTGGCGGACCACGCCTCCCCCGCACTCGAGCGCGCGGTTGATGTTGGTCCCCGGGAGCGGCGCCGCCGGCAGGCGCTCTCCGCCGTAGGCGACGCCGTCGCGCCCGGCGAACTCGGTTGCCGCCGGGGGACGGACGCCGGCCCGCTGGGCGACCACCGCCTCGAGCTGCACGAAGCGGAGGTCCCGCCGGAGCGGCTGAAGCTCCGGGAGCCCCATCGCCGGGTGTTCGTCGAAGCCCAGGGCCACCGAGCGCTGCAGGGCGGCGATCGCCTCCTCCGGGCGGCCGGCCCGGGCCTGCGCCCGCGCCAGCTGGAAGAGGCCCGGCGCGTCGTCCGGCTTCCCCGCGAGGAAGGCTCGGAACTCCGCCGCCGCCTCGTCGGCCCGGTTCTGGGCCAGGAAGGCGACGCCGAGGTTGTAGCGGGCCTTGGGGTGGGACGGATCCTCGCGGAGGGCCTGGCGGAAGATCTCGACCGCCCGGTCGAGCTGTCCGGCCCGGGCCTGGGCCAGGCCTTCCGTGGCAAGGGCCTCGGCCCGGTCGCGGGCGCCGGTACAGCCCGCGGTGAGGAGCACCGCCGCGAGGGCGATCGGAAGGAGGCGGCTCACTAGTCGAAGACCTCCCGCCAGCCGAGGATCACCGTGCTCGACGGCGCCCCCTGGTTCGGATCGGGCTCGCCGCCGGAGACGCCCCCCGTCTCGCCGGTCTGGTTGTTCACCCGCACCGGTCCGTACGGCGTGGTCACGTAGAGCTGGCCGTCGGCGCTGGTGGGCGAGGTCGGCTGCCGGCCGCCGGTGTCCAGCTCCGTGCTGGCGTCGGGAGTCCCGTCACCGTCGAGGTCGCCGCACGGCGAGCAGGTGGCTCCCCGCGAGGTCTCCAGGCACCGCAGCACCGCTTCGGACTCGTCGCACGGCTGGTTGGTGGAGGGCGGGAGCCACGAGGTGAAGGTGAGCCATCGCTCGCCGTTCTTCCGGAGCACGAAGAGCGGGGAGCCGACCAGGCGGTGCCCGTCACTGAAGATGTTCTTCAGGGTGTGGCTGCCTTCGGTGCAGAGCTTCGAGGTATCCGACTTCTTGCAGGACTTTCCCCCGAGGTCGAACACGGCGAACTTGTATTGATTTCCCGAGGAGAACTGCTCGTCGGGGTAGATCCCGCCGCCGTCGACGCCGGAGCCGACGAAGAGGTGGATGGTGTCGTTCTCGCTGGTGCTGGGGAGCGCCGAGGGGCGGGAGGTGATCGCCTTGTTGGTCGAACCGCTGAACTTGGCGACCGTCTTGCACAGGGTGAACTTGACGTTGTTGGTCGCGTCCTTCTCGAAGAGGACCTGGTCGATCTGGCTCTCCCAGTTGCCCGCGTAGGCGGAGTCGCTCCACCCGTCGAAGTCCGAGTCGACCACCGGTGTATCGGCGACGATCGGGCCGGAGGTGGCGTCGGTGTCGTGATCGTCGGCGACCGCGTCGAGGGCGGAGAGGAATTCGCCGGTGGCCATGTCGATCAGGAAGACCCGCCCGAAGCGCTCGTCGCCCGCGCCGTTCCCGTGCTCCGGAAACATCCCGTCGAAGGGCAGGTTGAGGAGCCGGTATTTCTCCGGGGTCCCGCAGGTCCCGCCGCTGCAGCCCATGTTGGCGTTGTAGCCGTTTCCGACGATGGCCACCCAGCGGGGCTCGCCGTCATCGTCGAGCAGGGCCACGCCGGGGACGTTCCAGGTGCGTCCCATCCCCTTGTCGCCGGCGAAGGTCGATTCCCAGAGGGGCTTCGGGTCGAGCGGGTTGCTGACGTCGAGGGCGACGTACCACGATCCGCCCCAGCCCTGACCGCAGACCAGGATGGTGCGCCAGCCGCAGAGGGGATCCGTCCCTTCCTCTCCGCAGGTGCTCGACATGTCCTCGAGGAGCACGTCGTCGACGCGGCAGGCGAGGTCCTGGGAGTAGAAACGGTTCTCCCCGGCGAGGATCGCCGAGGAGGCCCGGGCCAGCATGTTGAAGGGCAGGTAGGCCCACGCCTCTTCACCGGCCTCCCAGGTGGCGGTGATCGTCTCGTCGTCCTTCTGGTACTGGAGCTTCGGCGTGGCGTGGAAGGCGTGGATCATCCCGTCGTTGGCGCCGACGTAGATCATCGTCGGCCGGTTCTTCACCCGCTGGGCGAAGTTCGGATACCCCCGTCCCCGGTACGAGAAGCCGGCGGGCCCGATCACCGTGGCGGCCCCGTGGTAGAGGTCGCCGAGGGGCCAGACCCGGGACTCGCCCTGGAGCCACTCGAGGATCCGGGTGCGGTACGAGGGGCCGGTGCCGCTGGCCAGGTGAAGCTCCGCCGTCGAGGTCGGCAACTCGGAGAGGAGCCCGGTGTCATCGACCAGCCCCCGGTAGTTGGTCCAGGCCTGCTGCAGCCGGCTGCTGCCGTCCGCGTCGGAGGAGAGGAGGACGCGCTCGGGCTTCAGGGGCAGGGTGACCGCGGCGAGCTTCCCGGACTCCCGGGTGGTGATCGGGGTCTTGGGCGTGCCGGTGAAGATGGTGCGGTTCCCGACCTTGGAGAGCAGCTTGCGGCCCGCGTCGAAGGCACAGGGGTTGCCCGGCTGTCCGCACTTGTCGAGGTCGAGGTTCTCGAAGTTGGTGAACTTCCACCTGCCGCTGTAGGGCGTCTCCTCGATGAAGAGCCGGACGCCGTAGAGATGTCCCTCCGACCCGGGCATGCGGAAGGAGGTGTAGGCCATGAAGTTGCGGGCGACCCGGTCGACCTCGCTGTCCGCGTGGGGAGCGGTGCCGATCACCGGCGCCAGGGCCGAGAACTCGCCGAAGAGGAGGTGGGAGAAGACGCGGTCCAGGTGCCCGCGCAGCTCGCTCCGGTTCCGCGCATACATCGCCGAGCCGGAGGCGCAGGTCTCGTGCGCCCCATGCGTGCAAAACCCGGTGTCGGTGAGGGCGGTTCCGCCCGCCCGGGCCGCGGAATTCCAAAACTCGATTTCGCCGGTGACGAGTTCGCGGAGGAGGTCCAAGGTGCCGGTGAGGCCGTTGGCGTCGCCGTAGCGGAGCACGAAGGTCTGGATATCCAGGTTTTTCACGCCCTTCTTGGACGTGTCCCGCATCCCCGCGATCGCCGCGAGGACCTTCGCGTCGGAGTCCTCCCCGTTCTTGCAGAGGCCCGTCCTCCCGCCGGTGAGCAACAGGACGAAGTAGGGACGGCAGTCGCTAGCCGTGTCCTCCTTCGCCGCGGCGAGCAACCCCGTCTCCGCGGCGGCGAGCGCCGAGCCGATCGGGCTATCGCCACCGGCCACCATCCCCTCGATCTCCGCGAGGAGCGCGGAACGAGGGGTGTCGACCAGCGAGGTGGCGACGTCGTTGGCGCAGGTCTGGTCCGTGGCCAGCTGGCCATGGCGGCCGAGCCAGATCGAGAGGCCGTCGAGCCGGGGGATGAAGCTGGTCAACTCCGCCTTGACGTCCGCCAGTTCCTCGTCGCTGAAGGCCGAGGAGTTGTCGACCAGGATGATCACCCGGGGCTGCCGCTGGGCCGGGAGCACGCTGTAGAGATAGTCGGCACTCGCCGAGAACGGGAGCGCCAGCGCGAGCGCGGCGAGGAGGACCGACGGTAGGCGTTTCATCGCTTCGTACCCCTTCGACCTTCGCTACAGCCGTTGTTTAGAACGGGTTCCGGGTCCCGCGGGCGTGGACGTCACGTTCGTCGACGACGCCGGTGCTCCGCGGGTTCAAGCCGACCTGGCCCTCGTAGCCGTCGCCGCCGGCGAAGGTGGTGACCCGGCCGGCGAGGCGGGCGCGGGAGATCACCCGGTCGGATTCGTCCCGGAGCTGCCCCTCCACCACGAATTCGCCGGTGATCCCCTGGAGGACGAGGAAGGCCGGCCGGAGCTCCGTCACCCCGTCGCCGTCGATGTCGAGGGCGGGGAGCGCGGTCACCGTCCCGTCCTTCGCGGTGATCAGGCCCTCGATGGTCGCCGCGTCGCCCGAGGCGGTGAGCATCGCCAGGCCGGTCTCCGCCGCCAGGAGCGCCTGGGCGCGGCCGGAGTGGGCCCGGGCGGTGCCGGCGTCGGTGGTGCCGATGGTCGCCGCGGTGACGCCGAGGAGGGCGATGATCAAGAGGACGAACATCACCACCAGCATGCTGAAGCCACGCTCGGAAGACGGACACATGGGTCGCCTCAATCCAGCATCGCGGAGAAGACCTTCAGCTCGACGGTCGTCTCGAAGGGAAACACCCGGGCGGTCCCGGGGCGGTCCGGGTCGAGGTCGATCCCGTCCGGGAGGTCGGGGTCCTCGCGGGGGTCGACGACCTTGAAGGCGACGCGGACGGTGCGGATGCGGTTGTAGTCGAGCACGTAGCGGAGGTCCTGGTCGAACGAGCCACTGCCCCGGCGCAGCACCGTCTCGCTCCCCGCGAGGCCGACGATCTGCGGCGTGCCGTAGTCGGGGAGCCAGGGCTTGGTCGGCGCGGCGGTTTGGTAGGTCGCGTAGGCCCCGAGCGGATCGAAGAACCGCACCGGCGGCAGGAGGAAGGAAGTACGCGCCGTCGTCCGCTTCGTATAGGTGTCGTCGCCCTCGTATTCGCCCGACGACACGGAGAGCAGCTGGTAGAGGAACAACGAGTAGTCGTACCGGTCGTCGCTCTGGGTGGGATTCGCCGGGTTCACCCGCATCCGGTTGTCGAGGACGATGCGGTCGAGGAGCACCGTGACCCGGCGCGGCTTCCCGTCGAACTGGAACGGATTGACGATGCGCTCGAGCCGGCCCACCACGCCCTGGTGGCCGCCGGAGCCGAGCGAGCGCACCGCGCCGTCCGGGACGAACTGGTAGGCCACCACGTTGTTGGGCTCGAGGTCGAAGGCCAGCTGGGGGGCGCGGTCGTCCATGGTGGAGAGGACGCCGTCGGGGCCCGCATCCCAGGTGTTCCTGGCGAGGGTGAGCCGCCAGGGATGGGCGTCGAGGATGGCCGCGCAGAGGAAGGGCGTGCCCGCCGCCTCCAGCCCGCCCAGGCAGTGCCCCGGGAGCATCTCCAGCGAATCGCCGGCCGAGCGGATGTCCCGGGCGATGAAGTCGAGCGCCAGCCGGGCCTCCGACACCAGCTCCGAGATCCGGCGCTGGTCGGCGGCGGCGTCCTGCATGTGCGTCAAGGCGACGAAGCCGCCCAGCGCCACGATCGCGCTGATGGTCCCGGCGACGAGCAACTCGAGCAGCGTGAAGCCGCGGTTCCGGCCCATGTCTATCTCCCCTCGAGCAAGAGGCCGGAGATCCACCGCGCCTGGTAGCCGCCCGAGGGCGAGGTCCAGATCACCTTGATCGTCGCCTCGACGCTCCTGGGCGGCACGTCGGTGCGGGTGCTGGGGACCAGCTGGTAGCAGAGGTGGTACTGGTTGCCCTCGAAGGCCGTTCGGAAGGGCCCGACCTTGTAGGCGATCTTGTCGTCGACACCGGCGGGGTTGCAGGTGGTGAGCGGCCCCGTGGCTCCGGTGTTGACGACATCCGCCGAGGAGTAGGGCAACCGGTCGCTCTTCCAGGCGTCGGCCAGGGTGAAGCCCGGGCCCCCGGCGAGGCTGCCGCCGGTCGGCTCCGCGTCGTAGCGGATCTCCGTGCGGAGCCGCTCGAGCACCTGGGTGCCGAGGAGCTGTGCCGAGGTGACCTTGCGCCCCTCCGCGCCCTGGTCGAGCCCGACCGCCAGCATCGGAATGGAGACGGCGATCCCGATGGCCAGCACCGCCATCGAGACCATCACCTCGATCAACCCGAAACCACGCGGAGCGTTCACGGGCACTCCCAGCCGGCACCCTGGGGCCGGTAGACCTGGGTCTTGCCGCTGGTGTTGCGGATCCCCACGGCGAGCACCTGCGTCGAAGTTGGCTCGTGTTTCGGGGCGAAGACCAGGGTCTCCCCCGCCGCCTCCGCCGTCGCCACCTCGCCCGAGGGGAAGACGAAGACGCTGGTGGTCCCCGTACACATCGAGCAGTTGGTCATCGCCGGGAGGCCGGCGGCCGTCTCCGCTGGACAGCGGATCGCGGCGGTGGTCCCGCCGCTGGCGAGGGCGACGCCGGGGAAGTCGGCGTTCAAGCAGACGCGGTGGTATTCGACCGCGGTCCCCCCGGCCACCGGGATAGTCTGAAGGCGATAACTCGGGTTGCACGCCGCCGGCCCGTTGTTGTCGACGACGATCGCCATCCGCGAGTTGGTCCGGGCGGCGATAGCGGCCGCCTGCCGCACGAAGAAGACGAACTCGTTGGCGGCGCCGCTGACCCGGAACGCGATCAGCGCGCGCTGGCCCGACCAACCGGCGACGCCGAGCAGGATGAGCGCGACGCTCACCGTCACCAGCAACTCGACCAGGGTGAAACCCCTGGACACACGTCGACGCTGCATGATCCCCTCCCCACGGGCGCGCTGGTGCACGCCACGTGCCGGAGGGGTGCCCCGAAGGGTTTCGCCTATTTGGCTAGGGGGGCGGCAGGGGCGGACGCAAAGAGGTGCGCGAATGGGGGCGCAAATCCTTCATGCCCCAAGTGAGGGAAAGCCGCCCGAGGTGCCGGCCGGGAGGGCTCGCGGCGGGCGCGAGCCCCCGCCGACGCTTACGGGGCCAGGTAGATCTCGCGCCAGGAGAGCAGCATCGCCGGCACCGCGGTGGTGGGCCGGTTGCTGTTGGGGTTCGGCGGGTTGTCGTCGTTGTCGATCTCGACCATCGTCAGCCCCCCGTCCGGGTCGGTGATGTAGACGCGGCCGTCGGCGCTCACCGGGGACGAGGGACCCTGCGGCCGGTTGGCGTAGAGCAACGTCTGGTCCTCGTACTCGTCACCGACGCCGAAGCCGGTGCACGACGCGCAGCGCGGGACCAGGG
>JAEZJH010000532.1 GCA_023436385.1 Pseudomonadota bacterium | reverse complement strand
CGAGGGACGGCTCGAAGGCGGCCCGGGTCTTCCGGGTGATGTCGTTTCCGATCTCGTCGAGGGTGTAGCCGATCGCCAGCTTGGCGGCGATCTTGGCGATCGGGAAGCCGGTGGCCTTCGACGCCAGCGCCGACGACCGGGAGACCCGGGGGTTCATCTCGATCACCACCGTCCGGCCGGTGCGCGGGTCGACGGCGAACTGGATGTTGCAGCCGCCGGTATCGACGCCGATCTCCCGGACCACGGCGATCGCCGCGTCCCGGAGCCGCTGGTACTCCTTGTCGGTGAGGGTCTGGGCCGGGGCCACGGTGATCGAGTCGCCGGTGTGGACGCCCATCGGATCGAGGTTCTCGATCGAGCAGACGATTACCACGTTGTCCGCCCGATCCCGCATCACCTCGAGCTCGTACTCCTTCCAGCCGATCAGGCTCTCGTCGATCAGCACCGAGCCTACCGGCGAGGCCTCGAGGGCGATCCGGACCTTCTCCTCGAACTCGACGCGGTTGTAGGCGATCGAGCCGCCGGTGCCGCCCAGGGTGAAGGAGGGCCGAAGGATCGCCGGGAACCCGGTGCGGGTTGCGATCGCCCGGGCCTCCTCGATGCTCCGGGCCACCCCGCTCACCGGGAGCGACAGGCCGATCCGCGCCATCGCCTCGCCGAAGAGCTGCCGGTCCTCGGCCATGTGGATCGCCGCCAGTTTGGCGCCGATCAGCTCGACGCCGTACTTCTCGAGGAGCCCCGCCTCGCCCAGCTTCACCGCCAGGTTGAGCGCGGTCTGGCCGCCCAGCGTCGGGATCACCGCGTCCGGCCGCTCCCGGGCGAGGATCCGCTCCGCCACCTCCACGGTGATCGGCTCGACGTAGGTGGCGTCGGCGAACCCGGGATCGGTCATGATCGTCGCCGGGTTCGAGTTGAGCAGCACGACGCGGTAGCCCTCGGCCTTCAGCGCCTTGCAGGCCTGGGTGCCGGCGTAGTCGAACTCGCAGGCCTGGCCGATGACGATCGGCCCGGAGCCGATCACGAAAATGGTCTTCAGGTCGTCGCGGCGGGGCATGTTGCCTTTCGGGTGTAGCGTCAGCGCTGGGAGTCGAACTTGGCCTTGAGACCGCGGTAGACGGAGTCGGGGACCATCCCCTGCACGTCTCCGCCGAAGGAGGCGACCTCCCGGACCAAATTCGAGGAAATGTAGAACTCTTCCTCGCCGGTCATCATGAAGATCGTGTCGACCGCGGGGTCGAGCTTGCGGTTCATGTTGGCGAGCTGGAACTCGAACTCGAAATCGGAGACCGCCCGGAGGCCGCGGACGATCACCTTCACCTGCCGCCGGCCGGCGTACTCGACGAGCAGCCCCTCGAAGGAGTCGATCTCGATCCGCGGGTCGTTCCCCACCGCCTCCTGGAGGAAGGCCCGCCGCTCCGCCACGGAGAAGAGCGGGACCTTCTTCGGATTGTTGGCGATGGCCACGATCAGCCCGTCGAAGATCTCCAGGCCGCGGCGGATGATCGAGAGGTGGCCGTTGGTGAGCGGGTCGAAGGACCCGGGGTAGATCGCGACGCGTTTCATCCGCGCTCCGGCAGGTCGGCGCCCGTGGCTCCGACCGGTTCGTAAAAGGATACCGCCGTATCGCCGAAGGCACGGAGATCCGTCCGGAGGAGTTCCCCGTACCGATCGGCCGGCGGTCGACGTTTGTCGTGCTCCGCCACCACCCGCCCGCCCGGGGCGACCATTCCGGCCGCCGCCAGCGCCGCGAGCGCCGCGTCCGGCCCCTCCGCGTAGGGCGGGTCGACGAAGACGAGGTCGAACCGCTCGCGCCGGGCCGCCAGCCGCTGCACCGCCGCGAGCGCCTCCAGCGGGAGGAGCTCCGTCCGGTCGACGAACCCCAGGGTGGCGGCGTTCTCGCGGCAGCAGCGCACCGCCTCCCGGTCCCGGTCGACCAGGACCGCCCGGGCGACGCCGCGGGAGAGGGCCTCGAGGCCCATCGCCCCGCTGCCGGCGTAGAGGTCGAGCGCGGCCCCGCCGTCGAAGAACTGACCCAGGGTGTCGAAAATCGACTGCCGAACCCGGTCGGCGGTGGGCCGGGTGTGTGGGCCCCGCGGAGCGTCGAGACGCCGGCCGCGGGCGGTGCCACCGACGATCCTCAAGGCCGACGCCCGACTGGCGAGGGAACGCGTGTACGCGGAGCCATCGGGGCCGCCCTCCTACGCCGAGACCGGCCTGCCGTCAAGCCGGGGTCAGTGTCCCACCGGCAGCTGGCAGTAGGCCGGCGTCTCGATCTGCAAGGTGACGTGCTCGATCCCGAAGCGGTTCTGGATCGACCCCTTCACCGCCCGGAGCACCTCGTCGTTGTGTCCCAGGTCGCAGGAGTCGACCACCACGTGGGCGGAGAGGGCGTGGAGGCCGGAGGAGATCGTCCAGATGTGCAGGTCGTGGACCGCGGTCACCCCCTCGATCTCCTCCATGGCGTGGAGCACCTCGGCGAGATCGAGGTGCGCCGGCACCGCCTCGAGGAGGATGTCCACCGCCTCCCGGACCAGGCGCCAGGCGCTCCACACCACCACCGCGGAGATCGCCAGGGAGACCGCCGGATCGAGGAAGGTCCAGTCCGGGATCAGGAGCAGCAGCGCCGCGGAGGCGATCACCCCCACCGACGAGAGGGTGTCGCCCAGGAGGTGGAGGTAGGCGCCCTTGACGTTGAGCGAACCCCGCTGCCGCTGCAGGAGGAATAGGCCGCCCAGGTTGGCGAAGAGGCCGACGCAGGCGACGCCGAGGGTGCCCAAGGCGTCGATCTCCCGGGGCGTGCGCAGCCGCTCGACCGCCTCCCAGGCGATCCAGGTGGCGAGGAGGATCAGCGCCACGCCGTTGACCAGGGCGGCGAGGATTTCCAGCCGGTAATAGCCGTAGGTCCGCTTCACGTCCGCCGGCCGGGCGGAGAAGTAGAGCGCCACCACCGCGAGGAGCAGCGACGAGGCGTCGGTGAGCATGTGGCCGGCGTCGGCGCGGAGGGCCAGCGACCCGGTGAGCACGCCGCCGACGTACTCGACCACCATCACCGTCACGGTCAGGGCCAGGGCGCCGATCAGGCTCCGCCGCGCCCCGCCCCGGCGCTGCGCCAGGCTGGCGAGCCCGTGGCCGTGTGCATGCTCATGATCGTGGTCGTGGTGGTGGTCGTGGTCGGGCACGTCCTCGCCGTGCGCCGGCACGTCGCCCGCCATCGCTCCGTGGGCCGCCTTGTCGTCCGCCATCGAGCCGCTCCGTCCCCCTGTCCCCCGTTCCCTGCCTTGCCGGCCGGGGAGGGCCCTGGGTAGGATCGGCGCCCTCCTCCCGCCCGGGCCGACCGATCGCCATGAGC
>JAEZJH010000512.1 GCA_023436385.1 Pseudomonadota bacterium | reverse complement strand
GTGCCACCCCGGGACCGCCGGGTCACCCGGGCCTGTCGAAGAAGGCGGCCCGGCACCAGGGCGACCCGAACTCCCGACCCGCGCTTCGCGCCCGGGGCGCGATCTTCCTGGCTCCGTCCGCCGGACTTCGCTCTTCCCGAGCCCCATCCGCACCCGGCCCGGGCGTCGCCGCCGGGCCCAGGCCTGGCCCGGTTCCGCGCCCCTGCCCCACCACGGCCGAGCCCGCCCCGGATTCACGCCGCCCGGGATTTGCCGCTCCCGCTGGATTCCCCTTCCCGCGCCCCTGCCAACCCCCCCGGACGGGCCGGAAATGCAATCTCAATGCAATCTTCCGCGGCGACCGGAAGTGGTTTCGCTCTCCGGCAGCTCCGAAGCAGGGCGCGGTGCGGCGAATCCGTTCGTGGTTTCGCGTGGTTCAAATAGTCTCCCAAACAACTCTTCCCCTCGATCGCGTTTGGGCCTATAGGGTCCATCCTCACAGTGGCCTATACGAGCAGCAGGTAGCCATAGCCGGTAGCTATCCGCCGAACCGGTCCCGGACGCCCCGGGAGGACGAGGGAATCCGGACCGCCGACGCCTCCGCGCGGGCCGTCCGCGCGCCGAATCACCGGGGTCCGCCGGGAGCCATGGGGCTCCCCGGTTCCGGCAGTCCGCCGGCGCGGTCCGCCGGGGGAGTGGATGACATGAGTGCAATTGCCGGGTTGATCCTGCACCCCCTCGTCGCCGGGGCGCTGGCGATCGCCCTCCGGGGCCCGAAGCTGCGCACCGCCTTGGTCGCGGTGACCGGCCTCGGGCTGGTCGGGCTCGCCGGGTGGCTCCTCTGGCAGGGCCCGCAGCTCTTCTCCCCGACCCCGGTCCTGGGGATCGAGTGGAGCTGGATCGTCACCGTCGCCGACTTCGCCCTGCTGGCGCTGATCCTCAAGATCGGCGTGGCCCGGCGGTCCTGGCAGGTGCTGACCTTCACCGTACTCCAGGCGGTGCCCCTGGTCTGGCTCGAGTTCTTCGCCCACCCGTCGGCGCCGGGCCCGGTGTTCTCCTCCGACACCCTGGCGATGGCGCTGGTGCTGGTGGCCGCCGTGGTCGGGACCCCGATCGTGGTCTTCGCCCTCCGCTACATGCCGGAGCACGAACACCACCTGCATCTCCCGAAGTCGAAGCAGCCCCGCTTCTTCCTCCTGCTCCTCGCCTTCCTCGGGGCGATGAACGGCATCGCGCTCTCGAACCACCTCCTCTGGCTCTATTTCTTCTGGGAGGTGACCACGCTCTGCTCGTTCTTCCTGATCTCCCACGACGGCACCGACGAGGCGAAGCGCAACGGCACCCGGGCCCTCTGGATGAACTCCCTGGGCGGCGCCGCCTTCGTCTTCGCGATGGTGGCCCTGCAGCTCTCCGGGCGGCCGCTCGAGCTCCGGCCGCTCCTCGAGGCGGGCCCGGCCTCGGGGCTGGCGCTGGTGGCGGTCTCGCTCCTCTGCCTCGCCGGCTTCACCAAGGCGGCGCAGATGCCGTTCCAGGGCTGGCTCCTCGGCGCGATGGTGGCGCCCACCCCGGTCTCCGCGCTCCTCCACTCCTCGACGATGGTCAAGGCCGGCGTCTTCCTGGTGATCCGGCTCTCCCCGGTCTACGTCGACACGCCGCTCTCCCACGCGGTGACCCTGGTCGGCGCCTTCACCTTCCTGGCCACGGCGGCGCTGGCGGTGGGCCAATCCAACGCCAAGCGCGTCCTCGCCTACTCCACCATCTCCAACCTCGGCCTGATCGTCCTCTGCGCCGGTCTCGCCACCCCGGCGGCGATCGCCGCGGCGATCCTCCTCCTCCTCTTCCACGCGATCTCCAAGGCACTGCTCTTCCTCACCGTCGGCGCGATCGAGCACGCCATCGGCAGCCGCGACATCGAGGCGATGGAGGGCCTGGTCGACTCCCACCCGAAGCTCGCCGGGATCGTCATCGCCGGCTCGCTCTCGATGCTGCTCCCGCCCTTCGGCGTGCTGATCGCCAAGTGGGCGGCGATCGAGGCCTCGACCGCCTTCCCGCCGGCGGCGGTGATCCTCGCCGTCGGCTCGGCGATCACCACGGTGTTCTGGGTCAAGTGGATGGGCCGGGTCTTCTCCGGCGGCCCGTCGCTCCACGCCACCGGCACCGATCGCCTCGGCATCCGCTACGGCCTGCCGCTCTACGGCCTCCTCGGCCTGGCGGTGCTGCTCTCCGGCCTGGTCGGCCTCCTCGCCGACACGCTGGTGGTCCCCAGCCTGAACGCGCTCCCCGCGGGCTCGACCGGCCTGACCACCGCCGCCGCCGCCCTGGAGGCGCCGACCGGGAGCTTCCCCACCTGGCCCCTCTTCCTCGGCCTCTCGCTGGCGATCCTGCTGCCGCTGTTCGTCGTCCGGGCGAAGCCGGCGCAGGTGCGGCCGGTCTACGCCTGCGGCGAGGGGATCGAGGAGAACGGCAAGCTCGTCTTCCGCGGCGCCGGCGACCAGAAGCTCGAGGTCTCCACCGGCGCCTACTACCTCGACGGCCTCTTCGGCGAGGCGAAGCTGGTTCGCCCCTCGAACGCCATCGCCATCGTCCTGCTCGTCGTCCTCGTGGGAGTCGCCTGCCTATGAGCTGGATCCACCTGACGCTCGGCGCCGCCGCGCTCTTCGTCGCGCCCCTCGTCGGCGGGCTCCTGGGCGGCATCGATCGGAAGATCACCGCCCGGCTGCAGGGCCGGAAGGGCCCCCCGATCACCCAGCCGTTCTACGATTTCCTCAAGCTCTGGGGGAAGAAGCCGATCGTCGCCGGCCGCTTCACCGGCGTGTTCCCCTGGATCTACCTCCTCTCCGTGGTGGCCTCGCTGCTCCTCGTCGCCCTGGGGCAGGACCTCCTGGTGATGGTGTTCGTCCTCGCCCTCGGCTCCACCGCGCTGATCGCCGGCGCCTTCGCGGTGAAGAGCCCCTACGCCCAGGTGGGTGCGCAGCGCGAGCTGCTCCAGCTCCTCGCCTACGAGCCGATCCTGATCGTGATGGCGGTGGCGATCTACCTGGCCAACGGGAGCTTCGAGGTGTCGCGGATCGTCACCGCCGAGGAGCCGCTCCTCCTCTCGCTGCCCTTGGTGGCGCTGGCGCTCCTCCCGGTGCTCGGGATCAAGCTGCGGAAGTCGCCGTTCGACATCTCCACCTCGCACCACGCGCACCAGGAGACCGTCCGCGGCGTCCTCACCGAGTTCTCCGGCCGGCAGCTGGCCCTGGTCGAGCTGACCCACTGGTACGAGGCGGTCCTGCTCCTCGCGCTGGTGGGGCTGTTCTGGGCCACCAACCCCCTGGTCGGCTCGCTCCTCGGCTCCGCCTTCTTCTTCGCGGCGGTGCTCTGGGACAACGTCGCCGCCCGGATGACCTGGTCCTGGACCCTGAAGTTCACCTGGGCGTTCGGGCTCGGGCTCGCGGCGGTGAACCTCGCCAGGCGCTGGGCGCGGGGGTA
>JAEZJH010000503.1 GCA_023436385.1 Pseudomonadota bacterium | reverse complement strand
TTCCTCCTGGACCTTCTTGCCGCCCAGGTGCCCGGCCTCCCGCATCGTCATCGTCCCCTTGCCCTCTTCCTTGCCTCGGGTCGCCATCGCCGCTCCTTTCCGCGGGCGGACGGATCGCTCGTCGCTCCGATCCGTCGCGGCCGTCCCGAAGGTAGGAGTGTGTCGCGGGCGATGGCGGGCCGGGTGTTTCCGGAACGAGGGCTCGCCGGTCGAAGGGACGGTTGTGTTTCAGGGGCCCGGGACCGGCGGGCCGGCGGAGACAAACCGGCCCAGCTCCGCGCGATACACCCGCGTCTCGTGTTCGACGATCCGCGGCCGGCCCTCCCAGGAGGCGCCCACCTCGTAGAGGCGGTAACGGGCGACCAGGTCCTCGTGGGCGCTGGTGTGGCTGCCCGAGGGGATCCCCCGGATCACGATCGGCAGGCCGTCGGGACCGGGGAGGGTCTCCCGGAGGTCCTGGTGCTCGTGGCCGTGGAGCACCAGCTCGGCGCCGGTCCGCTGCAGGACCGCGGCGAACTCCCGGTGATCGAGGAGCCCGCGCTTCTTCACCCCGGCCGCCGCCCCGGCGGGCGGATGGTGGATCAGCACCACCCGGCACTTTTCGGCGAGGGCCGGGCTGGCCAGGGTCGCCTCGAGCCGCGCCAGCTGCTTCTCGCCGACGGCGCCGTGGGCGTCGAACCACCGGGTCGGGAAGGAGGTCTGGACACCGACCAGCGCCAGCTCCCCGCGGACCCGGACCATCGGCCAGCGCCCGTCGGCGAAGTCGGGATCCGGCGCGCAGTACGCCCCCAGGTACCGCTCGAACAGCCCGTCCGCCGCGGGCACGTAGCGATCGTGGTTCCCGGGGATGCAGGTGATCCGCTCGGGCCCGCCGGGGAGCCGCCCGAACCGCTCCCGGCCCAGGACGAACTCCGGCTCGAGGGCGAGGTTGGTGACGTCGCCGGTACAGGCCACGTGGTCGACGCCGAGCTCGTTCAGGTCCCGGACCAGGGCGTCGAAGACCTCGATCCCGTGGCTCTTCCCCCGGCGGAGCAGGAGGTTGAGCCCGCCGAGGAGGCGCTTGCCCAGAAAGTCGCGAAACCGCACGCCGTCGAGGGAGAGGAGATGGATGTCGGAGAAGTGCGCGAGCCGCATCGGCCGCGAGTGTAGGGGGGAACCTGGTGCTTGGCCAGCCGGGCACGGGCACCGCCCGCGTGCCCGGCGCCGAGAACGCTTGCCCGCACCTCGCGGCGGCTCCAGCTTCCGGCCATGGAACTGGTGCCGGTCGAGGAGGTCGATCTCTCCGCGCTGGTCGCGGACATCCGCCGGGACTTCGGCAACGACGCGCCGGTCGGCTACCTGCGGGGCCGGACCGCGCTCCGCGATGCGGTGGTCCGCCGGCTCGGCTGCTCGGCGCTGGAGGCCGAGGAGCTAGTCGACACCCTGGAGTCCCGGGGCTTCATCCACTACCCCGCCGACCCCGCCTCCCGCTCGCTCGCCGACGTCCCGTGGGAGCTCGGCTAGGCGCCGCCGCGGATCCCACGCCCACCGGCGCACGAGCCGTTCACGGCTTGGGGACCTTGAGGGTCTTCGAGATCATCGCGCTGCCGGAGAGGAAGAAAATGAGCGCCACCGGGTGAAGGCGGAACGGGCCCGCCTCGAGTTGCCCGAGCGGCAGCGCCTCGCCGGTGCGGCCCTGCCAGGCGAGGATCGCCAGGATGGCCACCAGGCCGAGGCTGGTGGGGATCGGCGTCCCCTCGAAGTGGCGCACCTTGCCCCCGGGCGACTCCGCCAGAAGCGCCACCGTGGCGTTGAAGCGGGCCAACCGGGAGATCCCGCAGCCGACGAAATAGAGCAGGATCGCCACGTCGACCGAGCCATCGAGGCCGAGGGCAAAGCCGACCGTCGCCGGCGCCATTCCGAAGGAGATCAGGTCGGCCAGGGAGTCGAGCTCCTGCCCCATCGGCGAATTCTCGCCGCGCCGCCGGGCGATCCGGCCGTCGGCGAAGTCGGCGAGGAGCGCGACCGGCAGGAGCAGGATGGCCAGCCAGAGGTAGAAGCGGTCCCCGGTGGCGGCGTACTTCACCACCGCGAGCACCGCCCCGGCGCCGCAGAAGCCGTTGACCAGCGTGACCAGATCCGCGAGCTGGAAGTCGCGGATCATCGAGAAGTGGCGCGTTCGCTCCGGCTCCATGCGCTCCTCCGGCCCGGGCCCGCGGGCCAGGGTCGACGGCATCGTAGCGCAGGGTCGCGACGGCCGCCTCAGATGGTGGAGACCGTGGGCGGTTCGCTGATCCGCTCGAGGAGGTCGCCCGCCTCGTCGGATTCCGCCTCGAGGGCGACGTCGCCCAGGGAGAGGATCCCGCAGAGCCGCTGGTCCTCGTCGAGCACCGCCAACCGGCGGACCTGGCGGTCCTTCATCAGCCGCTCGGCGTCCTCGAGCGAGGCGTCCGCCCGGCAGTAGACCACGCCCGGGCTCATCACCTGCCGGACCTGGCACTCCTCCGGGTTCTTGCCCGAGGCGGTGGCCCGGATGGTGATGTCCCGATCGGTGACGAAGCCGATCACCCGGTCGTTCTCGCACACCGGCAGCGCCCCGATGTCGAGGTCGCGCATCAGCGACGCCGCCTCGCGGAGGTTCGCGTCCGGGGCGACGACGTGCACGTTGGCCGTCATCATGTCCTTGACCTGCATCTCGCCCTCCCTCCGCCACAGGGGCGGCACCGGGAAACCTATGTCCCGGCGGCGGCGCGAGGCAGTTCCGCGCCCCGCCTTCGCCTTCACCCGGTGTTGCGCATCCCCGCGGCAATGCCGGTCAGGGTGAGGAGCAAGGGCCGATCGCCGGCCTCCGTGCAGGTGCGCTTCCGGCCCAGAAGATCGGCCTGCAGGTAGGAGAGCGGATCGACATACGGGTTCCGGAGGGCGATGGACCGCTGCAGGGGCGGGTTGCCGTCGAGCAGGCGGCGGCGGCCGGCGACGCGCTTCACCCAGCGGCGGGTCCGGCGGAACTCGGCCTCGAGCCGCGGCCAGACGGCGGCCCGGGCCTCGGGCGACGCCAGGGCGGCGTACCGGGCGGCGATCCGGAGATCGCACTTGGCGAGCACCTGCTCGACGTTGTCGATCACCGCGCGGAAGAACGGCCAGGCCCGGTACATCTCCGCGAGGAGGGCCTCGCCACCCGGGCGTGAGCCCTTCGCCTCGAGGGCGCTGCCCACGCCGTAGAAGCCCGGCAGGATGGCCCGGGTCTGGGTCCAGGCGAAGACCCACGGGATCGCCCGCAGCGCCTCCACCCCGCCCTGCTTGCGCTTCGAGGGGCGGGAGCCGATCGGCAGCCGGGCGATCTCGTCGATCGGCGTCGCCGCGGAGAAGAACTCGACGAACCGGGGCTCCTCCCAGACCAGCTCGCGGTAGGCGCGGCGGCCGGTCTCCGCCAGTTCGTCGAACGCCGCCCCGTAGCGGGCCTCGTCCTCCGGAGGGGGCCGCTCCTCCGCCCCCAGGGTGTGGAGCAGGGCACCGCCGACGATCAGCTCGAGGGTGCGGGTGGCCAGCTCCGGCCGGCCGTACTTCTGGTCGAGGGCCTCGCCCTGCTCGGTGGCCTTGTAGCGGCCGGCGACGGAGCCCGCCGGGAGCGCCAGGATCGCCCCCTGGGCCGGACCGCCGCCCCGGGCCACCGACTCGCCGCGGCCGTGAAAGAGCCGGACCGGGAGATCGACCGAGGCGCCGGCGGCGATCACCGCCTGCTGGGCCCGCCGTAAGGCGGCACTGGCGGCGAGGAGGCCGACCTCCTTGCCGGAGTCGCTGTAGCCGATCATCACCTCCTGCACCCCGCGGAACCGGAGGTGGCGGAGGTAGACCGGGTCGGCGAACAGCTCCCGGAGGATCCCCGGGGCGCCGGAGAGGGCCGCGTGGGTCTCGAAGAGCGGGTCCACGTCGAGGTGCGCGCCGCCTCCGGCCTCGTCCCAGAGGCCCGCGCCCCGGGCGCAGCGGAGGGCGGCGAGGACGTCGCCGGCGCCCTGGGTCATCGAGAGGATCAGGGTGTGGCAGGGCGCCTCGCCGCCCTCGGCCTGGGCGGCGGCGATCCGCCGGAGCGCCTCGAGGAGCCGTCGCCCGCCCTCCTCCGGCGGACCGCCGGGGAGCGCCGCCGCCGCCGCCCGGGCGTCCTCCGCCACCACCCGGAGTTCCACCTGCGCGGCGTGGAAGCCCTGGGCCCGGACCAGCACCAGGAGGTCCTCGAGGCGCCGGACGCCGGCGTGGCAGCCGCCGGTCTCGCGAACCGCGGCCC
>JAEZJH010000495.1 GCA_023436385.1 Pseudomonadota bacterium | reverse complement strand
GATCTACCGGATGGAATGCGCCGCCTGTCACGGCGGCGACCTCCGCGGCGCCGCCGACTGGGCCAAGCTCTCCCGGGAGAAGGGCCTGGGCCAGCTCCCGGACCTCCGCGACGCCGCCTACCTGGCGGTCCGTTCCGACGCCCAGCTCCGCTCCGCGATTCGCCAGGGCACCGGCCGGAACGGCACGATCCCCGGCCACACCTTCGGCTCCGCGCTCTCGTCCCTCGAGGTCTGGGACCTGGTCCAGTACCTCCGCGACGGCGTCCTCACCGTCGCCGACCTCTACCCCCAGGCCGCCAAGTTCACCGCCAAGGACTTCGCCATCGACGTCCACGGCCAGGCCCGGCTGAAGGACGGCGCCGGTCTCACCCTCGCGCCCGACGAGACCAAGGTGGTGGTGCTCACCGTCTACAAGGGCGAGAAGACGGACAGCGCGATCCAGCTGGTTCCCTGGAAGCCGGTGAACCTCGACCTCCTCAAGGCCGACGACCGGCTCGGCTTCCTGGTCTTCGAGGAGGTGCTCCTCCCCGGCGAGACCGAGAAGGCCGGCCTGGGTCTGGCGATCGCCCGCGACGGCAAGATCCAGAAGATCGTGCTGAAGATGGCCGACGCGAAGAAGCGGGCCGAGCACGAGAAGCTGCTCTCCTCCTTCGTCGGGATGGGCGAGCGGAAGCCGGTGAAGCTCAAGGCGCCGAAGAACGTGCGGGGCGCGGAGAAGTACGAGGCGCTGGTGACCCGCGTGCTCGCCCGCGCCGCCGAGGGCATCGCCGCGTACGACAAGAGCGAGCGGGAGAGGACCATGTTTGACTGACGTCTGCGAAGCAGACGTCAGTCAAACATGCGATCTTTTGACTTAACGGAGACCTGACCCACGGGCAGGTCTCCGTGACCGCCCCCACGGCCGAACCGCTAGCCGTAGCCGTGGTTCCCAGGGCGCCAAGTCACCCGCCTCACCCCCAGGGCCCGATCGCTCCCAGCGGTCGGGCCCTTCCCTTACCCCCTCGCCACCCTCTCCACCGCCTTGGTGGTCCCCACGATCACCAACCGGTCGTGCTCCCCGATCTCCACCTCGGGCCCGGGCGCGTCGATCACCTGCTCCCGCACCCGCTCCGCCCCGGCTCCATCCACGTATGGCACCCGCCGCTTCGCCGCCACCACGCTCACCCCGTGGGCCGCCCGGAGCCGTAGTTCTGCCAGGGTCTTGCCGATCCACTCGGGCCGCGGCTCCACCTCCGCCATGGTGTGCCCGTCGCCGAGCCCAGCCGATTCGAGGACGCCCCGGCCCTCCAGGGAAAACGCCACCTGGTCGCCCATCGACAGCTCGGGGTAGACCACCCGCGTCGCGCCCACCAGCTCGAAGATCTTCCCGTGGGTCGGCGTCGCCGCCCGGGCGAGGATCCGCGGCACCCCGAGGCCCTTCAGCGCGGCCACCGTGAGGATCGCCGCCTCGAAGTCCTCCTCGCCGATCCCCACCACCGCCGCCGACGCTTCCCCGACGCCGATCGCCCGGAGCACGGCGGGATCGGTCGCGTCGGCCCGCGCCGCGCGGGTGACCACGTCCTTCACCGCCTCGACCTTGTCCTCCCGGACGTCGACGGCGAGGACGTCCTGGCCGTGGGACGAGAGCGTGCGGGCGACGCGATCGCCCAGCTGGCCCAGCCCGATCACCACGAAGAGAGCGGACATTGCAGACTCCTCAACCGACGTCGACCCGGCCGATGGGGAACGAGTAGCCGGCGGCGCGCCGGCTGCCGCCGATCGCCAGCGCCAGGGTGAACGGCCCGATCCGGCCGGCGAACATCAGCGCGATCACCACCAGCCGTCCGGCGGGGGAGAGCGACGGCGTCAAGTTCATCGAGAGCCCGGTAGTTCCGAAGGCGGAGACCGTCTCGAAGAGCAGCCGGTCGAAAGGCAAGGGCTCGATCGCCAGGAGCAGCCCGAACGCCACCGACACCCCGAGGGCAGAGATCAGCGTCACCGCGATCGCCCGGTGCACGGTGGTCTCCGGGAGTCGGCGCCCGTGGACCTCGATCTCCGGCCGGCCCCGGAGCATCGCCCGCACCGCCAGGACCATCACCGCAACGGTGGTGATCTTGATCCCGCCGGCGGTTCCGCCCGGCGCCCCGCCGACGAACATCAGGATCGCGGTGAAGAACGAGCCCGCCGGCGAGAGGAGCCCGGTGTCCACGGAGTTGAAGCCGGCGCTGCGGGCCGCGGTGGAGGCGAAGCCGGCGGCGACCAGCTTGTCGCCGAAGCCGAGCCCGGCCAGCGACGAGTCCCACTCGAGCACGAGAAAGCCGAGGAACCCCGCGACGGAGAGCGCGCCGGTGCCGAAGAGCACCAACCGGTCGTGGACCGGCAGGTGCGCCAGGTACCGCCGCGGCGAGCGGAGCGTCCGGAAGGAGAGGAGCCGACCGATCACCAGGAAGCCGAGGCTCCCGGCGAGGACCAGGGCGCCCAGGATCGCGCTCACCGGGAGGTCGCCGACGAAGCGGGTCAGGTTGTCGGGCCAGAGGGCGAAGCCCGCGTTGCAGAACGCGGTCACGGCATGGAAGACCGCGAGGAACGCGAGGGAACCCGGGTCGCCGTCGGGGCCGCCGACCGCCGCCGGGTCGGCGGCGAAGCGCAGGTAGAGGAGCCCCGCCCCCACCGCCTCGAACGCCAGCGTGAGGCCGATCACCCGCGCCACCATCGAGCGGAAGCCGGAGAAGGACTCCTCCTCGTGCATGTCGAGGAGCCTCGCCCGGTCCCGGAGCGAGAAGGCCCCGCCGAAGACCATCGCCAGGCCGGACGACAGGGTCATGATCCCGAGGCCGCCGAGCTGCACCAGCACCAGGAGGATCCAGTGGCCGAAGTGCGACCAGTAGGTGGCGGTGTCGACCACCGAGAGGCCGGTGACCGCCACGGCGCTGGTGGAGGTGAAGAGCGCGGTGAGAAAGGGCGCGCCGTCGCCCGAGGCGGTGGCCGCCGGGAAGGCGAGGATGACCGCGCCGAAGAGGATGGTGACCGCGTACCAGGTGCACAGGGAGGCGAGAGGGCGCTTCCGGAGCGAGCGGAAGATCCGATCGGCGAGCGGCACCGCCCGGAGCTCGAGCAGCCCGAGGACCGCCATCCGCACCATCACCACCGCGCCGGCGACCCGGCTCTGGCCCCCGGCCACCAGGCCGATCGCCAGGGCGAGGGCGGCGACGTCCACCGGCCGCTCGCGGAAGGCCGCGAGGGGCCGGCCGGCGGCGAGACTCCGGAGCACCAGCTCCGCGAGGACGCCCGCCACCAGCAGCCCGTCGAGGA
Source organism: Pseudomonadota bacterium (assembly GCA_023436385.1). Lineage (GTDB taxonomy): Bacteria > Myxococcota > Myxococcia > Myxococcales > Vulgatibacteraceae > JAEZJH01. Next base: position 318 of record JAEZJH010000495.1, on the reverse strand, counting down.
TCCCGACCGCCGACAGCACCCCCGACTCCGCCCGGCTGCCGCCGAAGCCGAACTCCAGGATCGCCGCGAGGAGCGCGAGGGCGCCGTTGGCCCAGGCGGTCCGGGCGGCGAGGCGGTGCCACGGGCCGCCGGTGGGCGGCTCCGGAGGCGGCGCGACGGGCCGGAGGAACCGGAAGACCGGCCGGCCCGCCGGGGCCCGCGCTGGGAGGGTCGAGGCCAAGAAAGCCCACGGTAGGAGGGTGCCCGCGACGCGGTCAAGCGGGCGCCGGGGTGATACAAGCAGCGGCTCGCCCGCCCGGAGACCGATCATGCCCCTGC
>JAEZJH010000427.1 GCA_023436385.1 Pseudomonadota bacterium | reverse complement strand
GCCTCTCGCCGGCCCGGGCGCGCTCCCGCTCGGCGGCGAGCAGTTTCCCGGGCAGGCAGGGCCAGGCCTCGCAGGCGAACGAACGGCCGATCCCGGGGGCCCGGTTCAGGGCCAGGAGCGCGGCCTCGATCGGGAAGGTCCCGCTCCCGCACATCGGGTCGACCAGCGTCTCGCCGCCGGTGTAGCCGGCGAGGGCGAGGATCCCGGCGGCGAGATTCTCCCGGAGCGGCGCGACGCCGGTCTCCTTGCGGTAGCCGCGGCGGTGGAGGTGCTCGCCGGAGGAGTCGAGGCTCACCGTCACCCGGCCCTCGTGGACCCGGACGTGGATCGCCGCGCCCGGCTGGCTCCGCTCCTCGGGCCCCGGGTCGGGTCGGGCGCCCGGCACCGCCCGGGCGATCGCCTCCTCCAGGCCCCGGACGAACGGGCCCGGGTTGCGGCCGGCCCCGGCGACCTCGAGCGCGAAGCGGGAACCGGGGCGGAGGTAGGCGCGCCAATCGATGTCGGCGGCTAGGCGGCCGATCGTCCCGGCGGGACCCTCGGCGAGACGGACGAGGACCCGCGAGGCGATCCGCGCGCCCAGGTTGAGGCGGAGCACCGTGGCCAGCTCGCCCTCGGTCTCCACGCCTCCCGGGACGGCGGTGGCGCTCCCGGCCAGCTCCCGGACCTCGACGGCGGCGGGGGCCTCGAGGCCGGGGGGCACCACCACGAACAGCTTCATCGCGGCCGGACCGCCTCGCCCTTGCGGCCGGCGGCGCGGAGCGGCGTGCCGGTGTGGAAGGCGGCGGCGGCCCCGGGCTGGATGTGGTACCCGACCGGATCCGAACGGCGGGCCCGGCGCTTCACCACCTCCTCGAGCCGCTTGAACAGCGCCTCGAACTGCGCGCTCTTCTGCACGCGCCGCTCGACGTTGCCGGAGACCTGCAGCTCCGCCCAGAGGCGTCCGCTCCGGAGGACGCCGTCCTCGTCCGGGAGGGACCGCTCCCAGTGGATCACCGGCGAGACCACCTCGAGGATCGTCCACTTGCCCCGGTTCGGTCCGCGCTTCACCCGGTCGACGGTGACGGGGCCGATCTCCGAGGCGGCGAGGTAGTAGCTCCCCTCCTCGAGGGTCCCGGCCAGCGCCTCGTCGACGTTCGCCGGCCGGTAGTCGGGAGGGACGAGGTCCGGGTAGAGCTCGAGGTGGAACGGCGCGAGCTCGCGGAGGAAGGCCCGCTCGTCCTCCGGATCCATGAAGAAGTGAACGACGTTCGCCATGGGCGCTCTCTACCACGCGGCGCAAGCCCGCGGAACCACGGGGTGCGCCCTCGGTGGCCGGGGAGCTTCCGTCAACCGATCGACAAAACGGTTGCCGAAGCTCGAGGACCCGTCGTACAGTGCGTCTCAGGTCGGGTCGAACCCCCCCCCGCGATCCGACCGGCGGGGCCGCCGCAAGGCAGGCCCCGCTCTTTTTAACCGCCCTACCAGACGTTGAAGCGCCGCCGATTGGCCTCGTGCTCGGCCGCGTCGCGCGCCGGGCGGAGGCGCCGCTCCCCGTCGTGCAGGTAGTAGAGGAACTCACTGGCCACCGGCTCGAGGGCCGCGCGGAACGAGACCACCGTCACCGCGCCGATCGGGCCGGGCGGGAGCCCCTGCTTGTGCCGGGTATTCCAGGGATCCTTCTCGTCCCGGAGGCGGGCCAGGAAGGCCTTGCGGTCGTTCCACTCCGGGAGTTCGTAGCGGCTGGTGGCGTCGACCCCCAGGGGAATCCCGCGGTCGATGCGCTTCCAGAGGATCCCCGCGACCAGCGGGCGCTGCGCCGGCTCGGGCTCTTCCCGCTCGAGCAGCGAGGCCATGATCACCAGCTCGTCGAAGCTGCGCTTCGCCTTCTCGATCCCCGGGCGGTGCGGCACGAAGACCCGCTCCGCGAAGAGGTCGAGCTGCCGCTGGACCAGCGCGTGGACGTCGAAGGAGCCGGGGACGACGCGATAGGTCTCGGGATAGAGGTACCCCTCGAGCGTGCGGCCGGGACCTTCGGGGAGCGGGAACGGCGCGCGGTACCGCGCGAGATCGCTCGCCGCCTTCACGTACTCGCCCGGCCGGATGAAGCCCCGGGCCACCAGCGCGGCGTCGATGTCGCGGAGCCGCCAGCCCTCGAGCACCGCGAACGGCACGTCCTCGGGGAGCGGCGGGCCCTCGAGGGTTCGGGCCAGCTCGGCCAGCGTCATCCCGCGGGAGACGGCGTGGCGGCCGGCCTTGGCGTCTAGACCGCCCCGCTGCCAGAGGAAGACGCGCCAGAGCCGGGCATCGGCGACGAGGCCGGCGTCGGCGAGGAGCGGTCCCAGGGCCCGGGCGGAGGCGCCCTTGGGCACGGTGAACTCGATCGTCGCCGTCTCCCCGGGGGCGACCGGGGTGTCGATCCGATCCTGGATCCAGAGGTAGCCGCCTCCGAGGGCGACGACGGCCAGGACGGCGAGGGCGAGGAGGAAGAGCAGGGCCTTCTTCATGGCACGGACCCTATCACCGCTCCCCGACATCGAGCCCGGCCGGTTCGTCGCCGTACGGCCAGGCGTGCCCGGGGAAGCGCCGAAGCGCCAGCCCCTCGCGGCTCCGGCGGACGGCATCGCCCGGCCGGAGCACCAGGGCGCGGACCGGGCCTTCGCCGCCGTACCGCGCCGCCGCCGCCGAGCGGGCCCGCTCGGGGAACGGATCGGACTGGGGGATCTCCACCGAGGCCAGGGCCGCCTGCCGGTACCCCGGGTATTCGGGATAGCCCCGGTACGCCGGGCCCATCCCCTCGCGCCAGTACCAGGGGGCGCCGCCGTCGGCGTACGGGACCAGGAAACGGGCGCCGAAGGCCTCCGCCAGATCGAGCCCGTCGTCGACGTCGTTCATCAGCTTCTGGGCCACGCCGGCGAGGTCGAGGGGCACGTCGAGGAGGAAGGCGTCGAGGGTGGTGAAGGGGTAGAGGACCGGGTGGATCCGGAACGACCGGATCCCGGTGAAGACGAAGTCCACCGGGCCGGTGCGCCGGCGGAGCGCGACGGCGGCGTCCAGCATCGAGCCGGTGCCGTCCCGGCCGGAGTCGGCGAGGAAGGCGGCGGCGAGCTGCGGCGTGCGTACCACGTAGGTCGAGCCGATGTTTCGAATTTCCGGATAGACCAGCTCGCCGGTGGTGGGCTGCTCGCCGTGGAAGGGCATCACCTCGACGCGGACGTCGTCCAGCTTCACCACGTCGCCCGGGGTCGGCCGGCGCACGTCGGAGAAGCCGAGCTGGGCCAGCCGCAGGGCGAGGTCGGTGGCGAGAACGCTCTCCCGCTCGACCGGCGGGACGATCACCGGCGTGTCCCGGGGGAAGTGGAGGAGCGAGCCCAGGTGGAAGTGGTCGCCGTGGGCGTGGGTGATCAGGATCGCGTCCACCGGCCCCAACTGGTGCGGGAGCAGCGGGCGGTATCCCTCGGGATCGCCCTCGTGCCAGGGGCGGAACCAGGGATCGACCAGGATCCGGGCCTTCTTCGAGGCGACCAGCACGGTGTTGTGGCCCACGTAGAGGAGGCCGCCGTCGACGTCCCGGGGGGCGGGCCCCGGGAGCGGTTCGCCCTCGGCGAGCCAGCCGGCGC
>JAEZJH010000394.1 GCA_023436385.1 Pseudomonadota bacterium | reverse complement strand
CGCCAGGCTCGATCGGGCGAGCTTCGCGATGGTCGACCTCTCCTCCATCGCCTACCTGAACGACCCCTTCCGCCTCTCCTGGTTCCCCGGGGTCCGGGCCGCCCCGGCCCGCACCGGCTGCTTCGAGGGGCTCGCCGTCGCTCCCCTGGATCACCACCTCGCCGGCCCACACCCGGTGTCGGGGGCGATCCGCCACGCCGCGGCGCTCCTCGATCGGCCGGTCGAGGGGCCGGCGATGCGGGCGGGGGCGCGCCTCGCCGGCTTCGATGCGACGCTCGAGCGGCTTTGCACCGGTCCCGCCGGGCCTTGTGGCCCGGCCTCCGGCGCGGTCCCGGAGGAGTTGGCCCGGGCCCTCGCCCCGCTCCTCGCCGCGATCGGCGACGGGCTCGCCGCCCGGGCGGAGATGGTGGCCGAGGACGGCGTCCGTACCCCGGCCTTCTGGTACCGGAACGGCGGCCAGCAGGTGCTGGGCGGCCAGGGGAGCGGCCCCGACCCCGCCCGCGACCGCCGGTACCTCCTGGGCGAGGGCGGCCGGCGGAAGCTCTACGGCGAGGCCGCGCGCATCGCCTTCGCCGTCGAGACGCTGCACCGATCGCCGGAGCGGACCGCGTTCGCCGGGCGCACCGGCGTAAGCTTCGACCTCGAGACCGCGGCCGGCTGGATCCGGATCCGCGACGCCGCGGATCACGTCTACGAGGACGACGGCACGGCCACCCTGCTCCTCGGCGACCTGGGCGGCGCCGACGTCCACCGGGACCCCGCCGGCGCCAACCGCGACGAGAACAATCCGGTCAGCGTCCTCGTGGACCTGGGCGGCGTCGACACCTACGACTACGACGAGGTGCCCGATCCCGACGATCGCCCGACGGTGCTCCCCTCCGACGCGGCGGGCCGGGCCAGCGGCGCCGGCGGCCGGATCGGCGCCTCCCTCTCCACCCGCTCGCGACAGGGCGCGGCGCGAAACGGCATCGCCCTCCTCTTCGACCTCGGCCCCGAGGACGACCGGTACCGGTCCCTGGTCGCCAGCCAGGGGTACGCGCACCAGGGCGTGGGCGTGCTCTTCGACGAGGGCGGCGCCGATACGTATCTCGCCGAGGCGGCCTCCCAGGGCGCCGGCGTCTACGGGATCGGGCTGCTCCTCGACGCCGGCGAGGGCGACGACCTCCGGCGCTCCTTCACCTACTCCCAGGGCTTCGGCTACGTCGCCGGCGCCGGCTTCCTCGCCGACCGCGACGGAGACGACGTCTATGTATGCGATCCCGGCTCCGCCGGCGGCGGCGTCAACGTGTATCCGAGCGGCCAGATGAGCGACGGAAACAACTCCTTCTGCCAGGGCGCGGGCCTGGGGAGGCGGAGCGAGGCCGACGGCAACCACCTCTCCGGCGGGATCGGGATCCTCCGGGACGTCCGGGGCGACGACGCCTACACCGCCTCGGTCTTCGCCCAGGGCGCCGGCAACTGGCAGGGCACCGGGCTCCTCTCCGACGGCGACGGCGCCGATGCCTACCACGCCTTCTGGTACGTGCAGGGCGCCGCCGCCCACTTCGCGGTGGGGATCCTCGCCGACGCCGGGGAAGGCGACGACGTCTTCGACCGGGACTTCCGCACCCGCAACATGAGCCTGGGGGCGGGCGACGACTTCTCCGTCGGCGTGCTCGTCTCCGGCGGCGGCGCCGATGAATTCCACCTGGGGCCCCTCGCCGGCGGGGCCTCGAACTGCAACGGGATCGGTCTCTTCGTCGAGAACGGGGGCGACGACCGCTACCTCGCCTTCTCCGACTACGGGAGCGGCCTGGGCAACGTCGGAAGCGAGTGCCTCGACGACCGGACGCACCTTCCCAGCATCGGGATCCAGCTCGACGGCGGGGGCACCGACACCTACGACTACCCGGCGAGCGACTTCCCGGTCCCCACCGACTGCGGCACCTGGGGACACGCCCGGCACGGCCTCGCCGCCGAACACGGCGGGGGCGTGGATGGCCATGGCGAGACGGGGATACACCCGGAGAGCGAAGTGCGTTAACCTCTGGCTTCGCGTGTGAGACGTGACGAGCCGATGCGACCGTTCGCCCTTTCCCGGCGTCGGGCTGGACCCGCGTCTTCGCGATCGGGTCTCTGATTTGGGAACGGGTCCGGAGCGCCAACCCCGGAGCTGTCGGAGGCGGAGGATGTCGACGAGGCCGGTGCTGCGCCCGGTGGTGGCGATCCTCTCGTCCGATCCCGACGAGGCGCAGGGGCTGGCGGCGCGGATCGTCGAGGACGGTCTGCTCCCCGCGGTCGCCGCCGATGCCGAGGAGGTCCGCGCGCTCCTCCAGGGCCCCCGCCCGCCCGACGTGCTGCTGGTCGATCCCGCGGTCCCCGGTGCCACCGCAGTGGTGGCCCACGCCGGCCAGCCCGGCGGCCCGGCCTGGGTGGCCCTGGGCGCGAAGCCCGCCGGCTGCCTCGGGGTCCTGCGGCCGGTCTCGCCCGGCACCCTCTCCCGTCGGCTGGCCTGGGCGCTCCACGCCCGCGGCGTCGCCTGCAGCGCCGTGACCGTACCCGGGGACGAGCTCCGGGCGATGTCGTCCCTGGCCTGGGCCCTGACCACCGGAAACCCGGGGCGGGCCACGCTGCGCGAGGCGATCGAGCGCTTCGCGGTGTCGATCGGCGGCGACTCCGGGCGCCTGGCCCTGGTCGCCCCTTCGCCCACCGGCGGCCTCGCCGAGCTCTACTCCTTCGGCACCGGCGCCGCCGCCGACGCCAAGCCCCCCCCGATCCTCTCCTGGTGCGACGCCGAGCAGCGGCCG
>JAEZJH010000388.1 GCA_023436385.1 Pseudomonadota bacterium | reverse complement strand
GCAGGGGGGGTCGGACGATGGCCTCCGGGTGGCCGTGGGGTCCAACGGCAACGGGACGCTCGTGGTTTACAACGTCGTTACGAATACGACCCGGTCCCTGGGCGTCCAAGAAAACTTCGTATTTGCTCCGGACCCCGATCACCTTTTGCTCACGGACACGTCGGGCAGTCTCTGGCTCTCCGACCTTCGGACGGTGGGCGCGCCCCAGCTTCTCTGCGAGGGGCGCGAGTTCCCGTGGTCCCACGTCGCGTGGGCCGGGCGTCGGCAGGTTCTCTGCCGCTCGCCCGAGGCCGTTCCGGGGTGGCGCCGATGGGACTTGGTCGCGAGTACGTTCGTGGACTTTGGGCCCGATGTCCCTCTTGGACCTCGGCAGGATAACGACTGGGACTTGTGGTCGGCTGGGACCGATACATTGTTCTTCCTCGCGCCGACCTTGCCCGGGGCCGAGACGTTCACGTTGTGGGTCTGGAGCGCTGCCGCGGGTCTCCGCAGCGTCATGGAGGGGATCGGGGGCTGGCAGTCGGTGCGCGTGGATGGCAATCGCGCGTTCGCGAACACCGGAGAGGCGGACGGCGGTCACCTGCTGCGGCTGGACCTCGCGACAGGCACGGCCACCGAACTCGATAGCGGGGTGTGGCAGCTAATTGTCCCGGAGGAACGGCCGCTCGATCACGTTTTCTACAACCATGGATGGCAGCGAGGCCCCCTTGACGTCTGGGACGACGTTCGCGGGACGGTGACCCGGATCGCCCCCGCTGCCGACCTGCGGTACCCCCTGCAGGATGCCTGGCCGGTGCGGATGACGTACAGGGCACCTGCGATCGGGGAGGACCCGGGCGGCCTTCGCGAGTACCGCTTTGACACCGGCGAGGTGACGGACCTCGGGAACCCGCGAGCCTTCTCGGTCGCCCAGGCTGGCGTCGTCATCTGGGATGGGGAGGCGAACTCCCTCGTCGTGCGACGGGACGATGGTTCGGACACCGTGCCCGCCGTCGGTGATCTGGCCTCGAACGGTGCCTGGAGCGCCTCCCCATCGCTCGATCGACTCGTCTACTCGAGCGAGGCTGGAGTGGGCGCGTGGACGCGGGGGCACCCACCGTACTTCGTGCCGAACGCCACCTGCATGCTGGACGACGAGTTCCGCTGGGTGGTGATCGCCGCCAACGATACGGGCCGCTTGGTCGCGGTCGACCTCGAAACCGCAGAGATCCAGCACCTTGGTGAAGGTTGCTTCCATTTCGAGTGGAGCGACGAGTTGGACGGAATCGTCTTCCAGGCTGGATGCACGTCGGCCGGGGCGTGCGCCGACACTCGGCTCGATGTGTGGGACCCCGCAGCCCGCGAAGTGCGGACGCTCGCGGACCTCGATGGCTCGCTCCAGGATTGGTGGTTGCTTCCCGGGGGGCGCGTGGTCACGGCCGCCATCGACGAGTCGGGCGGGCTCCATGCCGCCCTCGTCGACCGGTCGGCCGGGGTCACGCTCGCGCTGGGGACCCTGGGCGATACCCTCGACGGCCTCCGGTTCTCGAACGATCGCGTGCTCGTTCTCGACGAGGGAGAATTGGTCGATGGCCTGGCCACGCTGGTGCTCGTCGATCTGGACGAACTCGCCATACGCGTCATCGCCACCGACGTCGAGCCGAGCAGCGTCGTCACCGTTCCCTCGGATCGGGCCGGTCGACCCACGGTCTTCGATGCGGCCGCCTGGAAACAAGCTACGGATGGCGGCGAACTCCGGGTGACATCGCTGGATGGTGGGGCCACGCCGCGGCGGGTGGAGCGAGGGCCCGCAGCACAGTTAGGCCGGTTCAACGTCACCGCGGGCTTCGCCTTCTACTCCCTGCCCGCCGACGATGCGCATGCCGGAGTCTGGGCGCTCCCCCTGCCTCGATGACGGCGCAGCTCGTTCCACCAAGGACGGCTGCGTCACCATGTTCAGGGAGCGAAGACCTCCGCAGCACCCTCTCCCTCCAGATTCGTCCAGGCGATCCGGTCGGGACCGGCCACGAACTGGCGGACCCCCTCCGCGACAAGGGTCGGTTTTCCCGTTCTCGCGAGGTCCGCGACGAAGAGCGCGCCGCTCTCGATCCACGCCACGTGGCGGTCGACCGCAATCGCGCGCGGCTTCACGCCCACGAGTGCGCCCTCGATCTCGGGCGACCGGGAGAGGACGTGGGACGCCCGTGATTCTCGGTCCCAGGCGACCAGCTCGACCCCTTGGGAAGCGCCGCCGACCCCGAAAACGAGCCAGCGACCCTCCCCAGCGAAAGCCAGGGCACGCGGACTCGGGCGCCAGAACCGCTCGGCATCCTCGTAGAAGAAGTTGATGTTCGACGCGATGACCTCTGCGGCGCCGGTTTCTCTGTCGAGCACGTGCAGCGAGCTGGGACCATCCGCCGGGTCCTCGACCCACGCAAGCAGGCGGGCATCCGGCGAGTAGCTCGCAAATCGGGCTCCGCCTATGGAGTTGCTCAGAAGCTCCGACGCAGCCGCACCTGGCTGCCAGATTCGGAGCACCTCGTCGCCTTCGGGGACGTAGGCCACCTCGCCGCCCCCGGAAGCGATCGCGAGTACTTCGCCACGCTCGGGCAGCGACTGCTCATGAGGACTGGCGATTTCGGTGACCTTCGAGCCGATCGCCACCATGGTGCCGTCATCGTTCAGAGTGAACCAACCGGTCTCCCATCCACGGATGGAGAATGACGCTTGCGCGCCCGGCTCATGAATGACCAAGTTGGACAACGAGGCGTCATCCGGGCCACCGGACGCAACGATACGGCACGCTTCTGCGAAGAAGGCGCGCTGCGGTCCCGAGACGTCGCACGAGATCGCGATCGGGGTCGCCCGATCATCCCGGAGATCGATCACCGAGGTGAAGCCGCAGTTGACGTAGTGTGTCGCCTGGCCGTGCCACGCCCACACCCAATCCCCGCAAGCGTCGTACTGGCCCGGACGCACCTCGTCGAGCAATACGCGGTCCAGCCCGGTGTGCGAATCCCAGCGATGAAGCTGGCCGCGCAGGTGGTCCCATTCTTCGTACCCGCCCCAGTACCACGTGTCGGCGATGAAGAGCACGCCGCCCTGATGGTCGAGTCGCACGGCGCCCAGGGGAATTTCCGCCGCAATCTGAACAGCGCGTCCATCCCGTAGCGAGTAAAACCAGAGATCCCACATCGGAGCATTCGCGTAGGTGGCGAAGACGATACCGTCGCCAGCGAAGCCAACGAGCGCGTCCACCGAACCGAGTTCGAGCCGAGACTCGCAACCCGGCAGCGTGCAGCGAGGTCCGGCCCCTCCCGACTCCTCGCCGCTGCATCCCGCGATCACCGCGACGAAGGTCACTGCTGCGGTCCAGCGCATAGGGCCCTCCCTCCCATTGTGAACAACGACTGTACAGCGGCAGAAGCGACAGCATTCCTCGCTGGCCGCCTCCAGCGGCAGGCCCACCCATGCCAGAGCCGCGCCTGGGGTGGCTACAGCCAGGTGCCCACGAACGTTCAAAGCCGGACAGTCGCTCGGAAATGCTCCTACCCCAACCCCTCTGCGCGAGCAGGTGCGTCCCGTCCCAGGTTGTCTCCACGCGGTGTACGAGGTCATAAGATCGTGGCTCAACGGCGAGCAGCAGCACGGCAACGTCGTGCGTCTGCCCGCCTGCCGGTAGAAGTTGCCGATGGCGAACGTCTTTCAGCGGGGCAAGGTCTGGTACGGGAAGTTCAAGGACGCGAGCGGGACGTGTCGCCAGCAGGCGACCAAGGTGCAGTCGAAGATCGAGGCCAAGCGCTTCATCGCCGAGGTGGAGCGGAAGGCCGAGCGTCAGCGCCTCGGGCTTGAGGTCCGGCTCGACGAGAGCAGCCTCACCGTCGGCGAACTCTGCGAGTGGTGGCTGGAGAGCCGCTGCCCTGCGGGGAGCCTCGCCAACGAGCAGTGGGCTTGATCCGTTCTCGTAGACAGTTGGACTACGCCACCGCCTCTTCGAGAGCTGCCCTGTCGTAGGCCGCCGGAGTCCGGTAGCCCAGCGTCGAGTGCAACCGCTTCTGGTTGTAGAACACCTC
>JAEZJH010000340.1 GCA_023436385.1 Pseudomonadota bacterium | reverse complement strand
CCCTGGTGCTCCTCGGGAGTGCGCTGGGCGTGGTCCTCGCCCGGAACCTCGTCCACAGCGTCCTCTTCCTGGCGTTGACCCTGGTGGCCACCGCCGGCGTCTACCTCTTCCTCGGCGCGGAGTTCCTCGCCGGCGTGCAGGTGCTCCTCTACGCCGGCGGCGTCGCCGTCCTCACCATCTTCGGCGTGATGCTCACCCGGAAGTCGGAGGAGGGTCCCCCGCTCCACGGCGCCGGCAACTACCTCCGGGGCGGCGTCGCCGCCGGCGGTCTGGCCCTGCTCCTCGGCGCCTTCATCGTGCGGTCGCCCGAGGTCCTGCCGCCGGAGAAGGTCTTCGCCATCGCCGACCTGGGCCGGGGCTTCCTCGGCGAGTACCTCCTGCCGTTCGAGACCCTCTCGCTGCTCCTCGTCGGCGTGATGATCGGCGCGATCGTGATCGCGCGGAAGGAGGACGCGTGATCCCGCTCTCCTGGTTCCTCCTCTTGGCCGCGGCGATGTTCTCGATCGGCGTGTTCGGCCTGCTCACCCGGAAGAACGCCATCGGCGTCCTCCTCTCGGTGGAGCTGATGGCCAACGCCGTCAACGTGAACCTCGTCGCCTTCTCCCGCTACCTGGGCGATGCGCGCGGGCAGGTCTTCGCGCTCTTCGCCATCGCGCTCACCGTCGCCGAGGTGGTCATCGGCATGGCGCTGGTGCTGTACCTGAACCGGTGCCGGAAGACGGTCGAGCTCGACCAGGCCAACGCGCTCCAGGGCTAGACGAACATGGCAAACACGGCAAATCTGGCCCTCTGGCTCCTCCTCCTGCCGACGCTCGCCTCCGCGGCGATCGGCCTGGTCCCGGCGATCCGCAAGAGCGGCCGCGCCGCGGGCCTCCTCTCCGCCGCCGCCGCCCTCGCCTCCCTCGGCCTGGGCGTGGCGATCTGGGCGCAGCTCGACGCGCCGGTGGTGGTGAAGGTCCCCTGGCTCCCGGTGAACGGGCAGGCGCTGGCGGAGGTCGGCCTCCGCCTCGACGGCGTCAGCTCCACCATGCTGGTGGTGGTCGGACTGGTGGCGCTGATGGTGCAGGTGTACTCGCTCGGTTACCTGAAGGGCGAGCCCGACGCGCACATCGGCCGCTACTACTCGTACCAGTCGCTCTTCCTGCTGGCGATGCAGGGCCTGGTGCTCTCCCCGAACCTGCTCCAGCTCTTCGCCTTCTGGGAGCTGGTCGGCCTCTGCTCCTACCTGCTGATCGGCTACTACTACGTGAAGCCGTCGGCCGGTAAGGCGGCGGTGAAGGCCTTCTGGGTCAACAAGTTCGGCGACACCGGCCTCCTCGCCGGGATCATCCTCGCCTACTACCAGTTCGGCACCTTCGACATCGCCGCCATCGAGAGCGCGCTGGCCGGCGGGACCGCCTTCGCCCACGTCTGGGCGATCGGCTCGATGGTCCTGCCGCTGGTGCCGCTCTTCATCTTCACCGGCGTGATGTCGAAGTCCGCGCAGTTCCCGCTCCACGTCTGGCTCCCGGACGCGATGGAGGGCCCGACCCCGGTCTCCGCCCTTCTCCACGCCGCCACCATGGTGGCCGCCGGCGTCTACCTCCTCGTCCGCGCCAGCGGCTTCTTCGGCCCCGCCGCCCTCGACGTGCCGACGGTGATCCTCTACGTCGGCGCCTTCACCGCGGTGTTCGCGGCGGTACTGGGCACGGTGCAGGACGACCTGAAGAAGGTCCTCGCCTACTCCACCTGCTCGCAGCTGGGCCTGATGGTCGCGGCGATGGGCGCCGGCGCGATGATGGCGGGGTACTTCCACCTCTTCACCCACGCCTTCTTCAAGGCGCTCCTCTTCCTGGGCGCCGGCGCGGTGATCCACGCCGTCCACACCAACGACATGCGGGAGATGGGCGGGCTCTTCGGGAAGCTAAAGGTCACCGGCACCCTCTTCGCCATCGGCGTCCTCGCCCTGGCCGGGATCGCGCCGCTCTCCGGCTTCTTCTCGAAGGACCTGATCATGGAGGCCCTGGTCGAGCACCCGGTGGCCTTCGCGATGTGCATGAGCACCGCGCTCCTCACGCCCTACTACATGGGCCGCGCCTTCTTCCTCACCTTCCTCGGCAAGCCGCGGAGCCACGGGGCGGAGCACGCCCACGAGTCCCCGGCGCTGATCCTGGTGCCGATGCTGATCCTGGCGGTGCCGGCGATCCTGGCCGGGTTCTACGCGGCGCCCTTCGCCCGCTCGATCGGCGCCCACTACCACTTCCACTTCGGCGCGGTGGGGATCGCCGCCCTGGCCCTGGCCCTCGCCGGCCTCGTCCTCGCCTGGGCGCTCCACGGCCGGAAGGCCCCGGTCGTCGACGCCCCGCCGTCGCCGGTCAAGGCCTTCCTCCGGGCCGGTTACGTCGACCGGTTCTGGGACTGGGGCTACCGGAAGGCGCTGTCTGCCCTGTCGAACGCCATCTCCTGGTTCGACCGCTACATCATCGACGGCGTCATGAACCTCTTCGGCTGGGCCGCCCTCGAGGGCGGGGCCCGCCTGCGCACCATGCAGACCGGGCAGGCGCAGGAC
>JAEZJH010000235.1 GCA_023436385.1 Pseudomonadota bacterium | reverse complement strand
CACCCCGGCGGTGCCGCCCGCCCAGAAACCGACCGTCTCGCCCGACGCCCCGACGCCAACGCCCAAGGTTCGGCCCGCCGATTCCGGTACCAACGGCGAGCGGGAAGACGACGGCGGCGACGAGAATTCGGAAAGCGAGACGGCCAACGAGATCGTCCGCCCGGCGCTCGAATCGATCACCGCAACCGGGATCGAGGCGGCCGGCATCGATCCCTGGGATCGGTCGACCGATCGCACGCTCGCCCGGCTTGGGCTCCTGGATGAGGCGAAGCCGCAGTTCGGCACCAGCAAGGGCGTGCGCGGAGCCGGCGTGCTGCTCGCCGTGCCGGCGCTCGTCGCGTCGGGGATCTTCTCGTCGGGCGAGAAGGTGTATCGGAACCTCGCCCCAGGGTTCTACGGCCTGCGCACCGTGTTGGTGGCGATGGCCTTTGCCTCCCTGCTGCGAGTGAAGAGGGCCGAGCACCTGAGGCTGCGGAGTCCCATCGATCTCGGGCGTCTCCTGGGCCTCGACCGAGCTCCCGAGGTGAAGACGCTGCGCCGGAAGATCGCGGCGCTCGCCGAACTCGGCAAGAGCGAGGAACTCGTCATGGAACTCGCCCGGACGAGGGCGGAAGCACATCCCGACCTGATGGGGTTCCTATACGTGGACGGCCACGTCCGCGTGTACAACGGCAAGCACCGCCTCCCGAAGGCACACGTGACACGGATGCGGTTGTCCATGCCCGCGACGGTCGACCACTGGGTCAACGACCGCGACGGCGAGCCGCTGTTCGTCGTCACCGCCACGCCCACGACGAGCCTTGCGGCGGAGCTGCCGGCGGTGCTGAAACGGGCCCGCGCCGTCGTGGGCGACCGGCGGGTCACGGTTGTATTCGACCGCGGGGGGTGGAGCCCCAAGCTCTTCGCCACGATGGTCGAAGACGGCTTCGACGTGCTCACCTACCGCAAGGGAGACATCCCCGCGGTCGCCACGGATCTCTTCACCGAACACCGCGGGACCTTCGACGGACGCGAGGTCAAGTACCTGCTCGCCGAGCGCGAACTTGCCCTGGCCGACGGCAAGTTGACGCTGCGCGAGGTGGTCAGGCTCTCCGCCGACGGAACGCACCAGACCTCGATCGTCACCAGCCGCCGGGACCTGACCACCGTCGAGGTCGCGTACCGGATGTTCGAGCGCTGGCGGCAGGAGAACTTCTTCAAGTACATGCAGGACGAGTTCGAATTGGACGCACTCGTCACCTACGGAGTCGAGGAGGCGGACGGAGATCGGCTCGTTCCCAATCCGGCACGTAGGACGAAGGACAAGGCCATTGCCAAGGCCCGCGCCGAGGTGGCGGACCTGGAGCGCCGGCTCGGCGCCGCGGCGGCGGGCAACGACGAGCGAAAGCGCCGGACCGTGAGAGGCTTCAAGATCGCCAACGCCGCCGTAGGCAAGGCCCTGCGCGAGGCCCAGGACAAACTGGAGACCCTCAAGCAGGAACGGGCCAAGCTGCCGGTTCGGCTCACCGCTCGAGAGGCGGCCGGCGACAACCCGGTGGTGCGTCTTCGCACCGAGGCGAAGCGCCTCACGGACGCATTGAAGTCGGTCGCCTACCAGGCCGAGACGGCCTTGTTTCGCATCCTGGCAGACCACTACAGCCGCTCCGAGGACGAGGGACGCAAGCTCATCGCCAACGCCCTCTCCCTCTCGGGAGACTTCGAGGTCGTCGACGGAGAGCTACGCGTCACCCTCGAGCCCATGGCGAGCCCCAACCGCACACGTGCCGTTGCCCGTCTCTGCACCGAGATGAACGCCACGGAAACCTGGTTTCCGGGCACCAAGCTCCTACTCCGCTACGCCATCCGGGAGACTTGAGTTGTTACATCTGGCGCTGGGGATAGGTCAGGAGGTCTGGATTCACGCTCGGTGATTTAGCGGGAACGCGGTTGACGAAGTGGATTCGCTGGTCGGACTCACCACCGACGAGCAGGGGCGGTTTCGGTTGACCGAGATGCCCTCGTCGTCTCTGTGGCTGATCGCACCGGATCGATCGTTCGGGCCATTCCTGGTTCTGCCGGACGTCCGACAGGTGATCATCGTCACGGACGACCGCAAGGAACTGAGCGGTACATCATCTGCCGCAGAACCTGCAGCCCGAAATCAAACACCAGCAAGCACACCGCCGCCGAGCTCGCGTGTTCGTTGATCGGAGGGCGTTTTCGTTGCAACGGGCACCCTCCGAACGGGTGCCCTGATCGGTCAAACAACCGATGGGGGGGCGCGCCGTCGGCGTGCTAGCCGTGCCCAGGGAGGTGAGCCCGATGGCCGAGCTGGTGTTCATCCGCCGGGGCGAGGAGCTGATGCGCGTGGCCCTCGACCGGCCCCGGATCGTGATCGGGCGCGGGCCCGAGTGCGACGTCTCGCTGCCCCACCCCGAGGTCTCCCGGACCCACGCGGCGCTGGAGCGGACGGCCGACGGCTGGATGATGGTCGACCTCTCCGGCCGCGGCACCACCGTCGGCGGCGTGCCCGTCGAACGGGCGCTCCTGCCCGAGGGCGAGGAGCTGGGCCTGGGCGACTTCCGGGTGGTCCTCCGGGCGGAACCGCCTGCCGAGGCGCTGCCTACCGCCGTCGGCCGGGACCTCACCCAGCGTGTCCCGCCCGCCGGCACGGTCCCGCCCGGCACCATGCTCCGGGTCCGCTGGCGGGGAGCGGAGCGCGTCGTCCCCCTCGCCCCGGAGCTGACCGTCGGCAAGGACCCGGGCTGCCACCTGCGGCTCGAGGATCCCTTCGTCTCCGGCGTCCACCTGCGGCTCGTCCGCCGGGGCGAGGGGCTCTTGGTGGTCGACCTCGCCTCCACCAACGGCACCTGGGTCGACGGGGTCCGGGTCGGCGAGGCGGCCCTCGCGGTCGGCGCGACGATCCGCGCCGGCGAGACGGAGTTGGTGGTCGAGGCCCCGGCCGGCGACGCGCCCCTCGCGTTCGAGGGGATCGTCACCGCCGACCGCTCGATGCGCGAGGTCTTCGACCTCCTCGAGCGCGTCGCCCCCTCGGCGGCGCCGGTGACCATCTTCGGCGAGACCGGCACCGGCAAAGAGCTGGTGGCCCACGCCATCCACGCTCGGAGCGAGCGGGCGAGCGGGCCATTCATCCCGGTCAACTGCGCGGCGATCGCCTCGGAGCTGGTGGAGAGCGAGCTGTTTGGCCACGAGCGAGGGTCATTCACCGGGGCCACCGGGGCCCGGCGCGGCGCCTTCGAGGAGGCCTCCGGGGGCACCATCTTCCTCGACGAGATCGGCGAGCTTTCGCTCGATCTCCAGGCCAAGCTCCTCCGCACCCTGGAGAGCGGCGAGGTGAAGCGCGTGGGCGCCTCGAAGCCGTTCCGGGTCGACGCCCGGGTGGTCTCCGCCACCCACCGGGATCTCCGGGCGGCGGTGAAGAAGGGCCTCTTTCGCGAGGACCTCTACTACCGGCTGGCGGTGATCCGGGTGGAGCTGCCGCCGCTCCGGCGCCGCCCGGGGGACATCCCGCTCCTCGCCGAGCACTTCCTCCGGACCCTCGCGCCCCGGGGCGGCAGCCGGCCCTCGTTCCACCCCGCCGCCCTCGACCGGCTGGTCCGGCATCCCTGGCCCGGCAACGTCCGGGAGCTCCGGAACGTGCTCTCTCGGGCGCTCCTCCTCCGCCGCGGCCCGGTGATCGGCACCTCCGACCTGGCCTTCGACGGCGATCCCGCCCCGATCGCGGGCCCTGTCGCCGAGGGCTCCGACTCCCTCGAACTCGCCGGCCTCACCCTCGCCCAGATCGAGGAGCAGGCGATCCGCCGGGCACTCCTCCGCCATCACGGCAACCGCCGCGCCGCCGCCCGGGAGCTGGGGATCGCCCGCTCCACCATGCAGAAGCGCGCCGCCGAGTTCGGCATCCCCCAGCCCGGGGACGAGGAAGACTGACTACGGCCCCGGGGCGGACGCGGGCTCCGTGGGGCCGGAGACCACCAGCGGCGTCAGGCTGGCCATGATCGCGTCGACGTCGCGGATCACCGCGGCGGGCGCATTGGCCGGCCAGGTGCCCAACACCACGAAGATCCGGTGGTCCGGCCCCTCTTGGACCCGGACCCGACCCTGGACCAGGTCGGAGAGGGCGAACTCGAACCCGGAGTCGCCGTCGGCCCCCTCCGTCAGGTCGCCGATCAGGAACCCGGGCTTCGACTGGAGCCCCATCGCCAGCCGGCCGGCGAATTCGGCCGAGGTGGCGATCCCGGGGGCGACCTGCACCACCACCTGGGCGCCGGAGTCCTCGTGGAGCACCACCACCGGGACGACGATCCCCTCGGGAGCGGTCCCGCCCGGCGTGAAGCGCCAGGCCTCCCCATCCGGCCGCTCGATGGTAAAGCCCAGCTCGCCGTCGACGAACCGGTGCGAGGACGGCCGCACCGCCTCCGCGCCCACGCCCCCGGAGGCTCCCTTGCCACCGGCGCAACCGGCTGCCGCCAGCGCCAGCCCGAGCACCGATCCCCGCCGCCACCACCCGCCGCCCATCCGCCCTCCGCCGGGCCCCGCTGCGGCCCGTCACCGGCGGAAACGTCCGCACGGCCGGCGGGGGAGCAAGTGCGGTCCCGGTGGCCCCCTGCCGTCCGGGGAACCCGGCCCGGCCGGCGTCGGGAGCCGGAGACGCCAGGTCCGCGCCAGCGCGGGACTCCGTGTTCAAGAATCAACATCCCATACCCGCGAAAGCCTGTGGGTCTGTTGTCTCCTTCGCCCCTAACGAGCGCCGAGTTGGGGTATCTAGCGGCCACGGGTTTGCCTCGGGCTTTCCGGCCTGGCTTCCCTCCCTCCGCGGAAGCGTCGAAGTCCGGCACGCTTCCGCGGCGGCTCAACCGCATCCCAGGGGTTCAA
>JAEZJH010000228.1 GCA_023436385.1 Pseudomonadota bacterium | reverse complement strand
CCTCTCGTCGTATCCTCTTCCGCTTCTCGAGCGGAGTTCTCGTGCGATCCAGCGTTCACCACGTCACGCCCCTTCTCGTCCTCGCCGCCACCCTGGCCCTCACCGGGTGCGCCGCCGCCCCCCGTCTCCAGGAGTCCGACCAGGTTTACACCTGCCCGCCGACCAGCGGCGCTCCCGCCTCCCGGGCCGCTCCCGCCGGCGCCCGGACCCTGGGTACGGTGGCGATCGCCGCGGTGGGCGACGTGCTGATGCACGGGACGGTGAAGGACGCGGCGGCCGCCGCCGAGCGGAAGGGACCGGACGGCACCACGGAGAACCACGGCGGCTACACGATGCTCTTCGAGGGCGTCCGCGACGAGCTCCGGGCGGCCGACCTCGCCTTCGCCAACCTGGAGACGCCGATCGCCCGAAAGCCCCCGCACACCCCGCGGCCCTTCGTCTTCAACGCGCCGGAGGTGCTGATCCCGGCGCTCCGGGACGCGGGGTTCGACCTGGTCTCCTTCGCCAACAACCACGTCTACGACCAGGGCGCGGCGGGTTTCGCCCAGACCCTGTCGGCGCTCGACGCGGGCGGCCTCCCCTATCTCGGCGCCGGCGCCAGCTGCGAGGAGGCGGCCGCAGCCCGGACCTTCGAGGCGAACGGCGTGAAGGTGGCGTTCCTGGGCACCACCCGCCTCTACAACGACAAGCCCGAACGGAAGAAGGACGACCCCTGCTCGTTCGCCTTCGACGAGAAGGTGGTCCTCCGGGAGGTGAAGGCGGCCCGGGAGAACGGCGCCGACTTCGTGGTGCTCTCGATCCACTGGGGCGTCGAGTACGTGACCGCGCCGCGGCCGGAGGAGATCGACCTCGCCCACCGCCTCCTCGACGGCGGCGTCGACGTGATCCTGGGTCATCACCCCCACGTCCTCCAGCCGATCGAGGTCCGCGAGACCGCCGACGGCCGGATCGCCGCCGTGGCCTACTCGCTGGGGAACTTCGTCTCCAACCAGTCGCGGACCTACGCCTTCGGCGTCCACCCGGAGAAGGTGGGGAACACCCGGGACGGCGCGCTCCTCCGCTTCCGCGCGGTGAAACGGGCCTACCCCTCGGGCACCGTCCGCACCGAGCTGGCCGACCTCTCGGTGGAGCCGCTCTGGACCGACAACAACGCCCTCGCCCGGTCCCGGGACGGGAAGCTCCCGCCGGTGATCCGGGTGGTCTCCACCGCCCGGGAGCTGGCGGCGATCCGCGCGGAGCTTTCGGCCGGCGCCGAGCCGGCCCGGGCCGACGAGCTGTTGCGACGGCAAGCGCTGCTCGAGGCCCGGCGCCGGATCGCCGGCGGGATCCTCGGCGAGGACTACCTGGCCGAGTAGGCCTGGCCGAGGAGGCGGCGACGCCGGGCTGGAGCCCGGCGTGGTCCTCCGGTGCACGCCCGGTTCCAGGCAGGGCACCGAAGTTCCGCTCGAGTGGGCCCCGGGGCGGCTTCCACGCGCCCGGCCGCTGGCACGCCCGTTGATGCACGGATTCCCCGGCGACCGCGTCGCCAGGGAGGACCGGATGGGCCCGTCGTGCCGCCTGCATCACCGCGAATCGAGCTGGAGACCGGGCAGGTTCGCGGGGCTCGCCCTCGCCCTCGGGCTGGTCGCGCCGCTCGCGGCCTGTTCGGGCGAGGCCGACGGACGGGAGAAGGCCGGCCCCGGCGGCCCGGACGGCACCGGGGGCACGGGCGGGGTCCCGGCGCCGGTGATCCACGCGCCCCCGGAGCCGCTGTCGGTCGACCTCCTCGGCCCCGAGCTCGACGCGCCGGTGGACGTCCGCGACCTCGCCGTCGGCCCCGGCGGCGGGATCTGGCTGGTCGGCGACGGCGGCCTCCACGTCCGGGCGGCGGGCGGGGTCTTCTTCGAGGCCGTCCCCGGGGCGGGGAGCGTCACCGGCGCCCCGCCGGCCAGCGTCGCCGCCCTCGACGCGACCGCCGCGGTGGTCGGTTATCCCGACGGCCCGGCTCACCTCGTCACGCTGGCGACCAGCGGGAGCCCGTTCCTCGATCGGCTGCCGCTCGAGGGCCCGATCCCCCGGCTCGCCGCCGCCTCCGTGGGCTCGAGCCGGATGGTCCTCGCCGGCACCGCCGGCGGCCTCGCCCGGATCGCCGCCAGCTCCGCGGTCGCCGGGCCCGGTGCCCTGCCGGCCCCCTCCTCGGCGATCTGGTCGGTGACGGCCGCCGGCGCCGACGTCTGGGTCGGCGACGAGCACCGGGCCGCGCGCTTCTCGGGGGCGCTGCTCGGCCCCCTCGAGGACGCGCCCCTGCGCGAGGTGGACCTGGTGCCCGGGGAGTCGGACTGGGTGGTGGCCCTCGCCGTCTGCCCGAGCGGCGAGCTCTGGGCCTCGGCGCTGGGGTCCGGCGTCTACCGCCTCTCCTCCTCCGGCGAGGTCCTCGAGCACCTCACCGCGGCGGCGGTCCTGCCCCAGGACCACGTCCTCTCGCTGGCCTGCGACCTGGACGGCTCGGTCTGGTTCGGGACGAGCTGGGGCGGTCTCGCCCGCCGGCTTCGGGACGGGACCTTCCGCTACCACGCCCGGACCGCCGGGCTGCCCGGCGACAGCATCCGGCGGCTGCTCCTCGTGCCGGACGGCACCGGGGGACGCACCCTGTGGATGGCCACGGAAGGTGGCGCGGCGGCCTATACCGGGCCGTAAATCGAGGACGCCGGCGGCCGGGCCCACGGCAACTGCCGTCCGCGCGACAGTGTTGCTCCCCTTTTCTGTTTACCAGGTGGGGCGAGTGGGTTAAAGCAGCCCGGCCATGCCGATGGACGCCGCACAGACCGTATTGATCGTCGACGACGATCCCGACATCCGCGATTCGATCGAGGAGCTGCTGCGGTCGGACGACCTCCCTTCCGCCAGCGCGGCGAACGGGGAAGAGGCGCTGCGCGCGCTCGCCTCGGGGCCGGTCGGCGTGATCCTGCTCGACCTGATGATGCCGGTGATGGACGGCCGGCAGCTGGTCGAGGAGATGCGCAAGCGCCGGATCGACGTGCCGGTGATCCTGCTCTCCGCCGGGCGCGATCTCCGCAAGGTCGCCGCGGAGCTGGGGCTGCCGGCGATCGAGAAGCCGTTCGACCTCGACGACCTGCTCACCAAGGTCCGCGACGCGTTGGAGCGGAGCGCGGCGGGGGCGGGGGCGTAGAAGCTTCTATCGGCCACGGCTCGGGCTGGTGGTAAGGCCTGGGCTTGCTGGCGCTGCCGGTGAGACCGCGGCTTGCTGGCGCTGCCGGTTGGACCAGGGCTGGCGCTACCAAAGTGATCGTGGGGCTTTCACGGCAACCTGCCCGTGGGGCAGGTTGCCGCTGGGTCAAACGATCGCTGACCATCTGCCGAAGGCAGATGGTCAGAGCGACCAGATCCGATTCGCCTTGAGCCCCAACCGCTTGAGCAGCGCCCGGGCCAGCTCCTCGCCGTCGCAGCCGCCGACCCGGGACGGCACCACCAGGTGCAACTCGCCGCTGATCGCCTGCGCGGCCGACGAGAACAGTTGCAGGCGACTCACCACCTCCGAGAGATCCACCGCCCCGCCCTCGACCAGCAGCGTGTCGAGGATCACCGCGGTCCCGCGCTTGTCCGGCCGCCGGCAGGTGAGCGCCGGCGCGTGGTCCTTCACCGACCCGACGATCTTCTCCGGGTCGAGGTAATTGGGCGCCTCCGCGCGAATGTCGTGGCAGCCCTCGAGTCGGAAGTACTCGGCCATCAGCGTGCAGAGCTCTTCCTTTCGGTTCTGCCCCGTGACGATGACGGTTTCCATTCCTCCGGCCCTGTCTCCCCCTCCACCTTCGCGCACGAAACGTAGCCACGCGCGCAACGCCGCCGCTCGGCCGCGAGGGCCGCATGCCCGCGGGCCGGGGCCTTCCGGCCTGGGGCTTCCGGCCCCGGCGGATGCGCACGGAGAGGGGCCGCGGCGGGCGAGCGCCGGAATCCCGAAGGGAGGAAAAAGGGCTGGAACGGCGCGGAGTTCGGCTCACGGCGTCCGGCCG
>JAEZJH010000223.1 GCA_023436385.1 Pseudomonadota bacterium | reverse complement strand
CCCTGGTGGATCTCGGAGAGGCTCGCCTCGGCCCCGACGGTGATCCGGACCTTTGGCTCGCCGAACGCGGCCCCCGCGTCGCCCTCGGAGAGCTGGAAGGCGCCCGCGGTGGCGAACACCTCGGGCGCGTAGAGCACCGCGGCCTCGGAGGCCGCCGCCGCCCGCATGAACCGGCAGTACCCCGGCTCCACGGCGGCGACGGTGGCCTCCTGCCCGACAGCGGTGCCGGCGACGCCGGCCACGGCGAGCACCAGAGAGAGGCGTAGCACGTTCACGTGTTCCCCCCGCGCCGGGTCAGAAGAAGAGCGGCGCCCGACCGGCGTGGAGGAGGTCCTTCTGCACCCACCGCTGGTCGGAGAGATCGAGGACGGCCATTCGGCCCCGGAGCACCTGGTTCCGGGCGGGGTGGCGCAGGGTGACCTCGCCGTCGAGGTAGCGGTTCACCCGGCCGACCCGGTGGCACCAGAAGACGCCGACGTCGCAGCCGTAGAGCGAGACCCCGGGGCTGACCGAGTCGAGGTTGGCGTAGGGGACGAAGGCAATCGCCAGGTCCCCGTGCATCGCCGCCAGGTAGGGCGAGGCGTCGATGGCGGCGAGGAGGCCGTCGTACCGGGCGATCGCGTCCTCGAGGAGCTTCAGCCCCTCCGCCATCGCCTCCCGGCTCTGCTCCGCCCGGGCCGCCTCCACCGACGAGCGGGCGTAGTGCTGCTCGAGGAGGAGAACCTCCGCGGAGAGCGGCCCCTTCTTCGAACCGCCCCCGATCCGGGAGACGGAGGCGTCGAGGGCCCCTAGGTGCCGCGCCAGCTCCGTCAGCCGGCCCTCGAGCTCCACCTGCCGATCGGCGAGCCCCAGGTTCGAGTTGGCCAGCTGCGCCAGCTGGTGGTTCTGGGTGAGGAAGTCCTCCCGATCGATCAGCGCCGCGGCCTGGAGCGCCTCCGCCCGGACCCGGGAGAGGCCCGCGTAGGCCTGGTTCGACTGGGCGATCTCCGCCCCCGCGGCGTCGTACTCCTTCCGCAGGGCGGAGAGGCGGGCCAGCTCCTGTGCCCGGGCCGCCCGATCGGCCAGGAGCGCCGACCGGAACCGCTCCTGAAAGGTCCGCTCCGCCGCGGCCACCCGATCGGCGTCGGCGATCCGGGCGGCCAACTCCGCCTTGTCGGCGAGGAGCCGGTCGCGCTCAGCCAGCCGCTCCGCCAGCTCCGCGTTGAGCTTCAGCACCCGTTCATCGCTGGCGGAGACGATGGTCGGCGTCACCCAGCTCTCGTTGACCAGGAAGAAGCCCTGCGCCGCCAGGTAGGCGACCAGTCCGCCCAGGATGAAGAACAGGATGACGAAGCCGAGCAGCTTGTAGACGAAGACCACCAGCGAATTGACGGTGGGGACGAGTTTCTTCTTCTCCGACATCGGTCACCGTCCTCCCGTCACGCCGACCGGGCCCCGGCCAGCGGGACCTCCGCGTCGGTCCGAGTGTCGGCGGCGGCCTGCGAGCTCCCTCGTGTCTCCCAGCTTCCCGAGTCGAGCGTGAACAGCGCCAGTGGGGTGAAGAGCAGATAAGTCGCGGGCATCAGAATCGCGATCGGGAGAAAGGCCCAGGGCGGCACCCGGCGCTCCGCCGGAAGCGAGCGTGTGTCCCACCAGTAGATGACCCCCAAGAGGCCCACCAGGCCGAGGTGCCGCACCATCATCGGAAACAATTCGTTCGTGAGCAGGCCGTGCACGATGACCACCGGGTACGCGAGGAGCACGGCGAGGAGCAGAAGGTAATGAAGCGTCACCACCGGGTGAAGCCGCCACGCGTGGGTCATCCCGCCGAGGAGATCGACCAGGTTGGAGCGGCGCCAGCGGAGCTGCTGGGCGAAATAGGCGGTCAGGTCCCGGGGCGCCGCCGTCTCGCAGTAGGCCGCGGTGGTGTAGACCGTCTGGTATCCCGCCTTGACGATCTGCCGGGTGAGGAAGCGATCCTCGCCGTATTTGATCGGGACCCCGCAGATCGCCCGGGACTCGAGGATCGGTTCGAGTTCCAGGAGCACGTAGCGCCGGTAGGCGGTGAGGCAGCCGGAGAGACACATCACCGTCCGGAAGGAGCGCTCGAGGTCCTTCAGCCACTCCTGGGCGAAGTAGAACTTCACCTCGATCATCTTGGTGAGCCAGTTGTCGTAGCGGTTGACCACGAAGGTCCGGCCGCCCACCGCGGCGATCCGCGGGGAGACGAACCGGGCCACCAGCTGGCGCACCGCCCGCCGATCGACGATCACGTCGGAGTCCACCGAGACGATGATCTCCGCCTCCGTCGACCGGACGCCCAGGTTGATCGCCTTCCGCTTGCCCTGGTTCGCCGGGCTGGCGATCACCCGCACCTGGGGACGGCCCTCCGCGGCCCGGCGCGCCCAGGCGAGGGAGTCGTCGGTGGAGCGATCGTCGACCACCACGATCTCCAGCTTCTCCGCCGGATACTCCTGCTCGAGGAGGCTGAGGACGGTGCGGTAGATGCCCTCGCCCTCGTTGAAGAGCGGGACGACGATCGCGACGGCCGGCTCGTAATCGGTCCGGGTCTCGTCGAACTTCGCTCCCCGGAGCTTCCGCAGGGTAGAGCCCAGCACGTAGCGGTTCATGAGGAGCAAGAGCACGAAGAGGTGGACCGGAAACATCTCCATGGAGGCGACCGTCCGTGTGTCGGGTGCGGGGGGAACCTGCTTCCCCCGGCCCTTGGCCAACAACGCCCCGAAACGACACGGCAACAGTGATTCCCGATCGGTGAAACACGTATCCCCGGGAGGGAACGGCGTCGTCCCGGGTGGGAACCGCCGGCGCCTCCCGTGGACCGGCGCCGCCCGAGCGTTCCCCCGCGTGTGCCTCCCGGGCTCCTCCGGCGGAGTTCGCCTCCGTCACGCAACTGCGCGAGATGGCGGGGCTTTCGCCGCCCCGGCACCCGGTTTCGCGACCCCTCGCGGCCCTTCCGCGGGCGCCTGCTCGCCCGCACGTTCGCCGGCAGGAGGAGCGGACGGTCGCTTTCCAACGGTGACACCCGGCCGGCGCCTCCCGACCACACCAGCAAGTTACGGGGGAAGAAGTGAGAAATGGAAGGTTCCACCGGGCCGGCGTCGCCGCGGTGGGCATGGCCGCGGTCGCGGCGACGCTGCTCGGCGCCGCCACCGCCAGGGCCAACGCCCAGGTGGGCGCCTGGACGGCGCCGACCCCCTGGCCGATCTCCGCCACCCACACCAACGTCCTGCCCACCGGCCAGGTCCTCGTCTTCGGGGAGTTCGATAACGGAGACATCCCGCAGCTCTTCGATCCGGCCACCGGCAAGATCACCGCCATCGGCAAGGCGGGCTACAACATCTTCTGTGCCGGCCACTCGTTCCTGGCCGACGGCAAGCTCCTCGTCGCCGGCGGACACATCGACTCGCACGTCGGCGAACCCCACGGCGTGCTCTTCGACCCGTACACCGCCTCGTGGTCACGGACCCCGGACATGTATGCGGGCCGCTGGTATCCCACCAACACCACCCTGCCCAACGG
>JAEZJH010000204.1 GCA_023436385.1 Pseudomonadota bacterium | reverse complement strand
TCTACCGGCTGAAGAAGCCGCCCGTCCGTCCGCGGCAGGTGCTGGTGATCGAGGACACGGAGCACGGCGTCGCCGCGGCTCGGGGCGCCGGCATGAAGGTGGTCGCGGTCGGCCACACCCTCCCGCGCCACCGCCTCGACGAGGCCGACGCGTTCGTCCCCCGGCTCCTCGACCTCGACCTCGACACGGTCGCCCGGGAGCTGTTCGGGTGACCTCGCCGCTCCGCCTGCCCCACCGGTTTCCCGTGCCGTTCCTGCCCGGCCGGCTGATCGCCCGACCGAACCGCTTCCTCGCCCTGGTCGAGCTGCCCGGCGGCGAGCAGGTCCGGGCCCACATCGGCGATCGAGGCCGGCTCGAGGGGATCCTCTTCCCGGGCGCGGAGGTGTGGCTCGCGCCCGCGGCGGCGAACCCGACCCGGACCACGGCCTACACGGTGGCGTGCGCCCGCTGCCCCGCGCTCGCCGGCGAGGGACCGGGGCCGATCGGCGCCCTCGATCCCGCCGGCGCGAACCGGCTGGTCCTGGCGCTCCTCGAGGCCCGCGCGCTCCGCGGCCTCCCGGCCTACGGCGAGATCCGCGCCGAGGTGACCGTCGGCCACTCCCGCTTCGACTTCGCCCTCGCCCTCCCCGACGGCCGTCGCCTCCTCCTCGAGGTGAAGAGCTGCGTCGCCGCGGCGGGGCGCTCGGCGCTCTTCCCCGACGCGCCCTCGGAGCGGGCCGCGCGCCACTGCCGCGAGCTGGCCGCCCACGTCCGGGAGGGCGGGGAGTCGGCGATCGTGCTGGTGGCCGGACGGGCCGACGTCGCCGAGATCCGGCCGCACCCGGTCGACCCGGAGTTCGCGGTGGCGCTGGCGGAGGCAAAGCGTGCCGGCGTTCGCCTCTTCGGCGTCGCCTTCGAGACCGGCCTCGACGGGTTTCGCTACGCGGGACGGAGGCCGGTGCGCCTGGTCTCCCCCCGGGTCCGGTAAGCAGGCGAGTTCGCGCCGCGGGCCGACCCGGCCCCCGAGCTTCGGGCGCCGCAGCGCCTTTCGGGATCAGCCGGCGGTAACCGGCGGACCCCGCTCCTCCAGGCAACGCTCGATGGTCCCCAGGAGGTCCCGGGGATCCCACGGCTTCTGCAGGTAGCCGTCGAGGTGGCTCACCTCCTCGCCTCCGAAGTGGCGGGCGGAGACCAGCACGATCGCCGCGTCGGCGAAGGCCGGTTCCTTGCGCAGCAGGCCGACCGCGCCGAGCCCGGGCTGGAACGGGAGCCCGTGATCGAGGAGCACCACGTCCGGCTTGTGCGCCCGGGCCCGCTCGAGCGCCTGCGGGATGTCCGTGGCGCTGATCGCCCGGTATCCGGCCTGCGCCAGCTGCGCGGAGGTCAGGTACAGGGCATCGAAGTCGTCGTCCACCACCAGCACGGTGGGCTGGGTCATGTGGGCCTCCGTGCTCCCAACACGCGAAAGGTCGGGGAGATTTTCTCGGGCACGGAAAGACGGGGCCCGGCCGCGGGCCCTGCCCACGGGAGGCGGAGCGGGCGGTCGGGCCATGGTGATCCGGCGCGAAGCCCGCGCGCTCCGCGCGACGACCTGGCGGGGGAACGGCCCTCTTTCAGTGCAGCGACGACTCGAGGTCGGCAAGGGCGGCCCGGGCCGGGCCGAAGTCCGCCCGCTCGTCGAGCGCCGCCCGGTAGGCGGCCGCCGCCCGCTGCAACTCGCCCCGAGCCGCGAAGACCCGGCCCAGGTTGAAGTGCGGGTAGGCCCGGGTGTCGTACCGGGGAGCGGCGAGGGCGCTCTCGAGCCAGGGCACCGCTTCGTCGTGCTTGCCCTGTTCGATCAGGTAGGCGCCCAGGTCGTTGTAGGCGTCGCCCCGGTCCGGCGCCAACTCGATCGCCTTGCGGCAATCGGCGACGGCGTCGTCCCAGCGGCCGAGGAACGAGTAGGCCCAGGCCCGGTAGGTGTAGGCCTCCGCGGTGGGGCGGTCCTCGAGGGAGAGGGTGTAGCAACGGATGGCGCGGCGGACGTCGCCGCTCCGCTGGGCGGCGAAGCCCACCCGGACCAGCGCCGCCGACCTGTCGTTCCCGGTACCGCCGCCCGCCATGGAGGGCAGTGTAGCAGGGCGGGAGGGTGGTGGGATGGCGCGCGACCCGACCGGCGGTTTCTGCTAAGTCTCCCTCCCATGGACGTGGCCCGACAGCGCCAGGTTGCCGTGATCGCCGCCTATGTGGCGGGCGGGATCCTCGTGGGCGCGCTGCTCTGGCTCGAGACGAGGCGCCTCGTCGCCGGGGATCTCGCCCTGTGGAAGCTCTTCTCCGGCAGCTGACGCTGGGCGGCCTTCCGGCCCGCCTGGTGCTCCTCGGGACCGCCCTCTCGCTCCCGGGGGCGGCGGTCGCCATCGCCATGGGCACCCGGGCCTTCCGCCGGCGCGGTTCGCCGCAGCTGGCGATCGCCGCCGCCATCGCCCTCGCCCTGCCGCTGGCGCTGATCCCGCTCTTCGGCTGGGAGACCGCACGCTTCGCCCCCTCGGCAGCGGTCGCCACCGACCCCTCCTCCGCGGTGGCGGAGCTCCGGGGCGATCTGGCGATCCGCCGGGTCACCGGCTGGGCCGGCCTGACCCTCGCCCTGCCGATGGGCGCCGCCGCCGGCCTCTGGGCGGGCATCGCCGCGGCCCGGCGC
>JAEZJH010000153.1 GCA_023436385.1 Pseudomonadota bacterium | reverse complement strand
GTCGGCGATGTAGGCCTGGGCGGTGCCCAGGTTGGCGTTGGCGATCCCCGCGAAGGTCCGGGCCACGAAGAGGAGCCACAGCTCCCGTGCGGAGGCGAAGAGCAGCATCGCCACCACGCTCGCGGCGATGGAGACGAGGAGCACCGGCCGCCGCCCGACGCGATCGGAGATCCGCCCCCACACCGGCGCGAAGACGAACTGCATCGCCGAGTAGGTGGTCATCAGCAGCCCGACCTCGAGCCCCGTCGCCCCCAGGTGCTCGGCGAAGAGCGGTTGCAGCGGGATGATCAGCCCGAAGCCGAGCAGGTCGAGGAAGACCGTGAGGAAGAGGACCGCGAGGGGAGAGCGCTGGCGCATGCTGGTTCGTTCCTGTCCAGTCCGGCAGTCGACGTCCACCGGAGGGGCTCGACCGCTTGCTTGCCCCGAGAGACCGACCCTTTATAACTGAGCCGTTCGCCGCGGAAATTCCGCGGAATGCCAGCGGGGGGGGAGCCGATGTCCGACATCTCGGAAATGCCGCCCATCCCGCCGGTCGCCGGTCGAGGCCAATCCAGGGATGCCCGGGCGCCGCGGGCGGTGCAGGGCGGGCGCTTTTCTGGCTGCCGGCGGGGCCCCGGCCGGTCGCGGGGGGTGGGTGGATGAGGCCGGGAGCCGTCGCGATCGAGACCCCTTCGGCCCTCGCCTACGCCCGGGACCTCCTCGCCCTCACCAAGCCGCGGATCACCGCGATGAACCTGGTGACCACGGCGGGCGGGCTCCTCCTCGCCCCGGTCGACCTCCCCTGGACGGCCTACCTGCTCACGCTCATCGGGATGGCCCTGGTGGTGGGCGGCGCCGGCGCGCTCAACTGCTACTACGAGCGGGAGATCGACGCCCGGATGCACCGGACCCGGGAGCGGCCCCTCGCCGCCGGCCGGGTCGCGCCCGGCGTGGCGGTGGCCCTCGGCGTGGGCCTGGGCCTTCTCTCGATCCCGTTCTTCCTCGCCGGCTCGAACCGCCTCGCCGCCGGCCTGGCGATCGCGGCCTACGTCGCCTACGTCTGGATCTACACGCCGCTCAAGCGCCGGACGACCGACTCGCTGGTGGTCGGCGCGGTCCCGGGCGCGATGCCGCCCTTGATCGGCTGGGCGGCGGCCACCGGCCGGATCGAGCTGCCGGGCCTGGTGCTCTTCGCGCTCCTCTTCGTCTGGCAGCTGCCGCACTTCCTGGCGATCGCCCTCTACCTTCGCGAGGACTACGCCCGGGGCGGGATCCGGGTGATCCCCCTCGAGCGCGGGATCGAGGCGACGAAGCGCCTCGCCACGGTCTGGGCGGCGGCGCAGCTCCTCGTCTCGCTGCTCCTCCTCCCGCTGGGCCTGGCCGGCTGGTTCTACGCGGCCGTGGCCGCCACCGCGGGCCTCGCCTACCTCGCCTTCGCCGCCCGTGGGCACCTCCTCCCCGAGGCGGCGACGCGCCGCTGGGCCCGGCAGCTGATGCTCGCCTCGGTGGCCTATCTCGGCGTGGTCTTCCTCGCCCTGGCGGTCGACGCGTGGTGAGGACGAGGCCGGAGCCGCTGCCGCGGTCCTTTCGCATCGTCGCGGCCCTCGCCGCCGCCGGGGCGCTCGGCGTCCTCGCCCTCGCGCTCCTCCTGGTGGGACGCGACGAACCGCCGCTCCGGCTCTACCCGTTGCCGGACTTCGCGCTGGTCGACGACGGCGGCCGGGCGTTCGGCCCGGAGCGGCTCGCCGGCAAGGTCTCGGTGGTGAACTTCATCTTCACCTCCTGTCCCACGGTCTGCCCGGCGCTCACCGCCAGGATGGCCTGGCTCCAGGGGCGGCTCGACGAGCCGGCGGTGCAGTTGGTCAGCATCTCGGTCGATCCGAAGAACGACACCCCCGAGGTGCTCCGGGAGTACGGCGAGCGCTTCGGGCGGGACCCCGCGCGGTGGACCTTCGTCACCGGCGAGCTGGGCGCGGTGAAGCGGGCGGTGGAGGAGGGGTTCCGGGTGGTCATGGGCGGCGCGGCGAGCGGCGCCTCGGCCCTCGACATCGTCCACGGCGAGCACTTCGTCCTCGTCGACGGGGAGCGGACCATCCGCGGCTACTACCGGCCCGACGAGGAGAGCCTCGCCCGGCTCGAGCGGGACGCGCGCCGTCTCGCCCGGGAGGAGGCCCGATGATCTCCCTGCTCCCGGCGATCACCGCGGCCTGCAACGCCGCCGCGGCGGTGCTCCTCGTCGCCGGCCTGGTCGCGATCCGCGGCGGGCGCCGCGAGCTCCACCGCCGGCTGATGCTGGGGGCGTTCGGGGCCTCCACCGGGTTCCTCGCGGTCTACCTCCTCCGCCACGCGCTGGTCGGCTCCACCTCCTTCGCGGGAAGCGGCGCGGCGCGGACGGTCTACCTGGCCATCCTGCTCAGCCACACGGTGCTGGCGGCGGCGCTGGTGCCGATGGTGCTGGGGACGCTCCGGCACTCGCTCCGCGGCCGGTTTCCGCAGCACCGCCGCCTCGCCCGGGTGACCCTGCCGATCTGGCTCTACGTCTCCGTCACCGGCGTCGTGGTCTACCTGATGCTCCACCACCTGCCGGTAAGTTGATCGGCCCGGGAGTGGTGACTACGCTGCCGCCCGGGAGGCACCGTGGGCGGTCGGCGAAAGGGCTAGGGAGCGAGCGGCGACGAGGGGCGACGGCCCGACACGGCGCCGGTCCCGTCGAAGACGCCCCCCAAGCCCGAACAGCTGGCGCT
>JAEZJH010000120.1 GCA_023436385.1 Pseudomonadota bacterium | reverse complement strand
ACCTGGGGCTGGGGCGCCTGGTTGGGAACCGGTTCCCGGACGGGAACCTGCCCGTCTCCGGGGAGCGGGGCGAGCAGGAGCGCGAGGAAGAGGGCTGCGGGCGAGCGAAGGTTCATCGGGAGGTCTGCGGCTCGTGGACGCACCTGCCGCCCACGGCGTCGGTTCAGCGAATGGAGTAGGTCTTCTTCAGCGGGGTCCCGCGGCGCTCGAGCTCGATCTCGATCCTCGAGCTCTCCTTGAGCTTGGAGTAGACCTCGAGGGCCTTGTCGGGGCTGTTGATCTCGTAGCCGTTGATGCGGCGGATCACGTCGCCGTTCTGGATCCCGATCTGCGAGTAGAGCGAGCCGGGGCGGATCGAGAAGAGCTTGAAGCCGTTGGCGACGCCGTCCTTGAAGGACGGCACGATCCGCGCCTGGGTGGCGATGGTGTTGAGGTTGGAGAGCTGGGCGTCGATGGTCGCCCGGGCGATCTCGTAGTTGTTCTCGTCCACCTTGTTGATGCCGTCGGCGCCGCTCTTGGGAGGCGTGGCGGGGGCGCTGGCGATCGGGGCCACCGGCGGCGGGGCCGGATCCTCGCCGAGGGCGATGTACTCCTTGCGGTTCTCGTTGAGGAGGATCACCCGGAGCCGGTCGATCTCGAGGATCTCGGCGTTCATGAACTTGTCGCCGACCATGTAGACGCCGACGTCGCGGGTGACGTCGTCGCGGAGCGTGGAGAAGGACCACTGGGGCCGGTTGGCCACCATCGTCCCGATCAGGCTGGCGCGGAGCGAGCTCCGCACCGGGGACTGGTTGGCCAGCTCCTCGGCGGAGATCGCCTCGCCCTCCGGCGCGGCCGGCTCCGGCTCGGGCAGGGTGATCCCGAAGAGCCGGGCGGTCGCCTCCGGGTTCAGCGCCGCCGTCCCCACCAGCTTCGGGAGCGAGACGGGGTCGCGGTCGGCCGCCGGCGCGGCGCTCGCGGTCGGCGCCGGCCCGATCGCCGCCGCGACGAACGTGTTCGCCGTGCGGGCGACAAGAAACGCCGCCAGCGCCAGGAAGGCGAGGTTGACCGCCCAGAAGTACTTCCGAAAGAGTAGCTCCATGGTCCGTCCCAGTGGCGACCTCCAAGCAATGTCCATGCCAGGGGCAGGAGTGCCCGCACCGGCACGGAGAACCGGGAATCCCGGGAGAAACGCGGCCGGACGGCGAAGAATTCGGCGGCGGGAGAGGGAGCCGGCGACCTCGTTGCCAAATTGGCAGGGGAGGGCCCGGAGAGCGAGGGCCCGGGGACAAATTGTCCCGAGCGGCCGTTCGAGGCCGCGGGCCCCTGGGGGCCCGGCTCAGCCCTCGTCCGCGGCCACGCGCTCGCGGCCGAGCTTCCGGTAGATGGTCCGGGGCGCGATCCCGAGGAGCTGCGCGGCGAGCGTCTTGTCGCCGCCGACGTGGCGCAGGGTCTCGTGGATCACCCGCAGCTCGATCTCGTCCATCGGCGTGCCGATCGGGACGACGATCGCCCGGGCGGCCGGCGTCCCGGCGGCCCCGGCGACGGTGGCGGGAAGATCGGGGAGATCGACGGTGTCGCCGCGGGAGAGGACGACCGCCCGCTCGATCGCGTTCTCGAGCTCCCGCACGTTGCCCGGCCAGCTGTACGCCTCCATGGCGTCGAGCGCCGCGGCGGTGAAGCCGGCGATCGCCTTCCCGTTCTTCTTGCAGAAGGTCCGGAGAAAGTGGTTGGCGAGGAGCGGCACGTCGCCCTGCCGCTCGCGGAGCGGGGGGAGGCCGATCTTCACCACGTCGAGGCGGTAGTAGAGGTCCTCCCGGAAGCGGCCCTCGCGAACCTCCTGGGCGAGATCCTTGTTCGTCGCCGCCACCAGGCGGACGTCCACCGGGATCGGCCGGGTTCCGCCGAGCCGCTCGATCTCGCCCTCCTGGATCACCCGGAGCAGCTTCACCTGCACCGACGGGCTCATCTCCCCGACCTCGTCGAGGAAGAGGGTGCCGCGCTGGGCCCGCTCGAACCGGCCCTCCTTGCGCGCCACCGCGCCGGTGAAGGCCCCGCGCTCGTAGCCGAACAGCTCGCTCTCGAGGATGCTCTCCGGGATCGCCGCGCAGTTGATCGGCACGAACGGACCGGAGGAGCGGGGCGAGAGGTCGTGGATCGCCCGGGCCACCAGCTCCTTGCCGGTGCCGCTCTCGCCGAGGACGAGGATGGTGGCGGAGGAGGGCGCCGCCTGCCGGACGATGTCCATCATCGCCTTGAAGGCCGGCGACTGCCCGACGATCCCGCCGGCGGGCGACAGCTCCGCCACCTGCGCCCGGAGCCGGCGGTTCTCCTCGACCAGCTGCCGCTTCTCCAGCGCCTTCCACACGCTCTTCACCAGCGAGTGGCGCTTCAGCGGCTTGGTGAGGAAGTCGTAGGCGCCTTCCTTCATCGCGGCCACCGCCTTCTCCACCGTGCCGTAGGCGGTCATCAGGACCACCTCGACCTCGGGGGCGAGGGCGTGCACCGCCTTGAGCAGGTCGACGCCGCTCATGGCCGGCATCATCAGGTCGGTGATCACCACCGCCACCGGCTCCTGCCGGAGCAGCTCGAGGGCCCGCTCGCCGCTCTCCGCGCCCAGGGTGCGGAGTCCCTCCTTCTGGAAGATCCGCTCCACCGAGTCGAGGTTCGAGGCGTCGTCGTCAACGACGAGCACGGTGGGGGCGGCGGGCGCGGTGGACGGGTTCATGGTCGCGATCTTCCTTAGCCGCCCGACACCGTCAACTCCGCGAAGCGGATCGTGGGTGCGGCCACCGCGCCCCGTAACTCGAGGTCGTCGCCGATCCCGTCGATCCCCCGGAGCATGGCGAGGAGCGAGCCGGAGACGGTCACCTCCTGCACCGGTTCGGCCAACTCGCCGCCGCGGATCCAGAGGCCGTTCGCGCCCCGGGAGAACTCGCCGGTGGTCGGGTTGACCCCGCGGCCGAGCATGGCGGTGACGTAGAGGCCGTTGGGAACGCCGCGGACCAGCTCCGCTGCCGGCGTGGCGCCGTTCGCCAGGTAGAAGTTGGCGGGGCCGACGGCCGGGAGCGAGGCGTAGCCGCGGCGGGCGTTGCCGGTGGTCCGGGCCTTGAGGCGGCGGGCGGTGTAGGCGTCGTGAAGGAAGGTCCGGAGGACGCCCTCTTCGAGCACCGCCGTCTTCCGGGTGGGGACGCCCTCGCCGTCGAAGGGCCGGGTCCCGAGTCCGCGGCCGAGGAGGCCGTCGTCGACCAGGGTGACGAGGGGCGAGGCGATCCGCTCGCCCTGCTTGTCGGCGAGGAGCGAGGCGCCCTTCACCACCATCTCGGCGTTCACCGCCGCGACCAGGCCGCCCAGGAACGACGCCGCCATCTGCGGATCGAAGATCACCGGGCACTTCTGGGTCGGCGCCTTCTTCGCCCCGAGCATCCGCGCCGCCCGTTGGGCGGCGGTGCGCCCGATCGACTCCGCGGACTCGAGATCGGCGAGGAACCGCTTCTGATCGTACCAGGTGGCGGTCTGCAGGCCGCCCCGGTCGTCCTTGGCCACCGGCGAGGCCCAGATCACCACGTTGGTCGAGCGGTAGGAGTCCCGGAGGCCCGCGGTCGAGGCGATCGCCACCTCGCTCACCGCGTCGCCGGCGCCGCACGAGTCGAACCCGGCGATCCGTTCGTCCTCCGCCTTCGCGGCGCGCTCCGCTTCGCGGGCGGCGGCGATCTTCCAGTCGGTGGAGAGGGAGGCGACAAGGGGATCGAAGAGCCCCTCGAGGACGCCGTTCCGCGGGGCCAGCTCCGCGGCGGCGGGGAGCCGGTTGGCCCGGTCCACCGCCGAGACCTTGGCCAGGGCGAGGGCGCGGTCGACGAAGGCGTCGAGGGCGGCCGGGGAGAAGTCGCTGGTGTAGGCGAAGCCGAGGCGGCCGCCGCGGATCACCCGGAGCCCGACGCCCTTGGCGGTGGCCTCGGTGAGATCCTCGACCTCGCCGTCCCGGACCTTCACCGAGGACTCGCGGCCCCGCTCGGCGTAGGCCTCGGCCTCCGTGGCGCCGCCCGCCCGGGCCCGCTCGATCAGCCGTTCGCACAGCTCGAGGAGATCGGTGGCCACTTACGCCCCCTTCCCGACGGCGGTGCCGCCGACCGTCACGTCGTCGATCCGCAGGGTGGGCAGGCCGACGCCCACCGGCACGCTCTGCCCGTCCTTGCCGCAGGTGCCGAGGCCCGGATCCGGCGCCGGATCGCAGCCGATCATCGAGACGTTGCGGAGCACCTCCGGGCCGACGCCGATGATCGTGGCGTTCTTCACCGGCGCGGTGAGCTTGCCGTTCTCGATCAGGTAGGCCTCGGAGACCTCGAAGACGAAGTTGCCGTTGGAGATGTCCACCTGCCCGCCGCCGAAGTGCGCGAGGTAGAGGCCCTTCGGCACGGAGGCGACGATCTCGTCGGGGTGGTAGTCGCCCGGGGCGAGGAAGGTGTTGGTCATCCGCGGCATCG
>JAEZJH010000109.1 GCA_023436385.1 Pseudomonadota bacterium | reverse complement strand
CCCGCGGGCCCTCTCCGCCGGGCCGGCGCCGGGGACCTTGGCCCAGCTGTTCGGCGACACCTGGGAGTGGACCGGAAGCCCGTACGTCGGCTACCCGGGGTTCCAGCCGTGGAGCGGCACCCTCGGCGAATACAACGGGAAGTTCATGTGCAACCAGCTGGTGCTCCGGGGCGGCTCCTGTGTCACCCCGGCCCGACACATCCGGCCGACGTATCGGAACTTCTTCGAGCCGGCGGCGCGGTGGCAGTTCACCGGGATCCGGCTCGCCCGGCCGTAGGGCGGGCGGAGGAGCGGGTGGGCCGGGTTCGCCGGGTGGAGGCCCGGGGAGCCGCGTCGGTCTCGATTCTCCTCCCGCGCCTTAGCTTGTCCGGCGGGAGGCGGGATGGCGCGGACGGACGTGCGGGAGGGGACCCGGCCGGCGGCCCGGCAGCTGGTCGGCGAGATCGTCGAGGCCGGGCTCCTCGCCGGCGGGATCGGCGCGGCGGCGCTGGCGCTGGTGATGGGGATCGTCGACGCCGCGGGCGGCGAGGGCTTCTTCGCCTTCCCCCGGTTCGTCGCGGTCACCTTCGTGGGCCTCGAGGCCGCCGACGGCGGGTGGGGCGCGACCCTCTTCGGCCTGGCGGTCCACTTCGCCGTGGGGGCGCTCTGGGGCCTGGGCCTCGCCGCGCTCCTCGGCCGCGACGTGCGGCCGGGCTACGCGGCGATGGTGGGCCTCGCCTACGGCCTGGCGGTGCTGCTGTTCATGACCTTCGCGGTGCTGCCGTCGGCGAACCCCTACCTCCGGGCCCGGATCGCCGCGGTGGGCTGGCCCTGGCTCCTCGCCCACCTGGCCTACGGGTTGGGGGTGTCGCTGGCGCCCTGGCTCCGGCGCCGGAACGCGGCGCCGCTCCCCGAGGGACCGTATCCGCCGGTCCGCGGCTGAGGTGTCTCCGGGGTGCCGGAAACTGTCTCAATAATACTGGCCGGTGAGCACGATGTAGAGGAGCACCACCGTCACCGCCACCGGACAGAGGAAGCGGATCAGGAACCGGAACAGCCCCTGGCCCCGGGGCCTGGCGACGCCGCGGGTCAGCTCCGCGAGGGCGTGGTGGGTGCCCCAGCGCCAGCCGACGAAGAGCGAGATCCCCAGGGCGCCGATGGTGAGGGCGAGGTTGCCCCAGAGGATGTTCTGGAGGTCGAGGAAGCCGCCCTTGTCGCCGAGCAGGGTGGAGAGCCACGGCACCGCGCCCATGGAGAGGGCGGAGGGGACGGCGAGGGCGAAGCAGGCGAGGGAGGTGGCCCAGACCGCCGGCTCCCGCTTCCAGCCGCGCTCGTCGACCAGATAGGCGATCACCACCTCGAGGAGGCTGATCGTCGAGGTGAGGGCGGCGATCGCCAGGAGCACGTAGAAGCTGGTGGCGAAGAGCGTGGCCCCGGGCAGGTCGCCGAAGATGGTGGGCAGCACCACGAACACCAGGCCCGGGCCGGCGGCCGGGTCGACGCCCGCGGTGAAGAGGGCCGGAAACACCACCAGGCCGGCGGTGATCGCCACCGCGGTGTCGAAGAAGCCCACCGCGAAGGCGGCGACCGGCAGGTTCTCCTCGCCCTGCAGGTACGAGGCGTAGGTGATCATCGCGCCCATGCCCAGGCTGAGGCTGAACAGCGCCTGCCCGAGGGCCATCATCACCACCCGCGGGGTGACCTTCTCGAAGTCGGGGGCGAAGAGGAACTCCAGGCCGGCCTCTCCGCCGGGGAGGGTGACGGCGCGGATGGCGAGGAGCACCAGCGCCAGGAAGAGCAGCGGCATCAGGATCTTCGAGGCCCGCTCGATGCCCTTGTGCACGCCGCCCCGCACCACCAGGGCGGTGAGGAGGACGAAGAGGCCGGTGAGCCCCACCATCGCCCAGGGGTTGGCGATGAACCGGCCGAAGAGGGCGCCGCTCTCCTCGGCGGTGATCGGCCCGGAGAAGCGGCCGACCAGCGAGAAGCCCGCGTAGGCCACTGTCCAGCCGGCGATCACGCTATAGAAGGCGAGGATCCCGAAGCCGGTGAGGACGCCCAGGCCCCCGACCCACGGCCACCACCGGGACGGCACCAGCGCCCGGAAGGCGCCCACCGGGTTCCGGTGGGAGGCCCGGCCCATCGCCATCTCCGCGAGCATCACCGGCACGCCCATCAGCACCACGCACCCCAGATACACCAGCACGAAGGCGCTGCCGCCGTTCTCGCCGGCCATGTAGGGGAAGCGCCAGATGTTTCCCAGGCCGATGGCGGAGCCCGCCGCGGCGAGGATGAAACCCAGGCGCGAACCAAAGGCGCCCCGGGACGTGGTGGTTCCGGCCATCCTCAGCCCTCCCGAGGTCGGATCGAAGAAGCGAAGC
The DNA here is from genome assembly GCA_023436385.1 of Pseudomonadota bacterium. Taxonomy (GTDB): domain Bacteria; phylum Myxococcota; class Myxococcia; order Myxococcales; family Vulgatibacteraceae; genus JAEZJH01. Next base: position 1,232 of record JAEZJH010000109.1, on the reverse strand, counting down.
ATTCCCGACCCGGCGGGCGGACACAAGCCGGAAAACCCCGCCGCCGCCGGCCGGCCCGGCGGTACCCGGGGCGAGCGCCGCCGACGCCGGGCCTTCCCCCGTGGGTTCAGTCGTCGGGCTTGGCGCCGTCCCGGTGGCAGCCGGCGTTGACGCAGGTCTTCGATTCGTAGCGGTAGCCGCCCACGTCGTCGTGCTCGTCATCCATCTCGCCGCGGCGGTGGCAATCGAGACAGTCGAAACGGGTGAAGTCGAGGGCCGGGAACGGCTTGTCGGTCCGTGTCGAGGGGTGGCAGTCGGCACAGGGCTCGCGGTAGTGGTCGCTCCCCGCGCCGATCCGGAAGGGGAGGTGGCGCGAGACCGGATCCACCTGGGAGTCCCCGTGGCAGAGGAGGCAGCCGGCGGTGGCGTGGGTGTATCCGCCCACCGGGCCGTGTTCGGGGTTGGTCTCCGCCGCGGTGTGGCAGCCGGCGCAGTCGACCTGGGTGCGATCGCCCGGGACCACGTGGCACTCGCCGCAGGAGAGGTCGCCGTGGACGGTGCCGTCGGCGACCGGGAACTTCGCCTCGTGCTCCGGTCCGGCGATCCCGCCGCCGTCGGCGTGGCATTCGTAGCAGGCCGAACTCTCGTAGGCGTAGCCGTCGACGCCGGCGTGGTTCGCGTCGGTGCTGGTCCGGTCGTGGGTGTGGCAGTCGAGACAGGTGAACGCGGCGAAGGTGTCGAAGGGGCCGTGGCACTCGTTGCAGTCGAGACCGCCGTGGGAGCCCCGCTCGATCGGGAAGGCCGCGTGGCTGGCGTGGGTGAGGGCGGTGAACGCCGGGGCCTCGTCGCCCCGGCAGCCTCCCGCCGCCGCCACCACGCCGAGCGAAAGCGCCCCCGCCGCCAGCAGTCCCGCGTGTCTCCTCATGCCGCCCCCCAGGTCCCTCACAGCTCACCACGCAGCCGGAGGTCGGCGTAGACCCCGAGCGGTAGATCGGCGTTCTCGCTCGCCTCGAGCGCCGCCCGGGTGAGGAGGCTGGCGTCGAGGGTGAGCCAGGAGAGGAGGCGCGCCCGGGCGGAGACCCAAAGTCCGCCTTCCCGGAGCGCCTGGGGATCGGGGCCGTTGCCGTCCCGTGTCTCGAAATACGAGAGGCGGCCCAAGAGCCGCACCGCATCCCACGGCAGCGTGTTGGCGCCGAGCCAGGCGGTCCGTCCTTCGAGCCAGCCCAGCTCCTCTTGGTAGCCGAGGTCGAGGC
>JAEZJH010000088.1 GCA_023436385.1 Pseudomonadota bacterium | reverse complement strand
TGGCCGGATCGCTCGAGGACCAGCCGCGCGATCCTCACCGGGTTGGCGAAGGACTTCAGGGCGGCGACGGCGCCGCACGAGAGGTCGGCGCCGTTCATCAGGGCGGCGTCCAACTCGATGTCGCCGTCGGCGGTCAGGCAGGCCCCGGTTCCGGCGTTGAACAGGGGGTCGTCCTCGAGGGCGACCACCGCGGCCTCCACCGCCTCGAGTGCGGTGCCCCCGGCGGCGAGGACGCGATGCCCGATCCGGGCCGCGACGAGGCAGCCGGCGGCACACGAACGGGCGTGATCGTCCGCGGCGGTGGCCCCTGCCCCTCCGTGGACGACGATGGCGGGCTGGATCATGCGGGGACGGTAACGGAAGCGGCGTCCAGCGTCACCGCCTATCCTTTTCGTGGCCCCTGCGGAACGACGCTTCCTGGCTTGACCACTCCGGGGCAGGCTGGCCAAATGGGCGGGACTCGGGGGGACACCCGGTAGCTCTACCAGGTGGACGGCAATCCGGCTTGCGGTTCGCAAGCCTCGAAGGAGTTGAATCATGCAGAAGCGCGAAGTGGTGATCGTCGGCGCGGCGCGGACGCCGATCGGCGCGTTCCTGGGCTCGCTCTCGTCGCTGACCGCTCCCAAGCTCGGCGCGGTGGCGATCAAGGCCGCTCTCCAGCGGGCGGGCGTCGAGCCCTCGGCCGTCGACGAGGTGTTCATGGGCAACGTGCTGCAGGCGGGCGTCGGCCAGGCGCCGGCGCGGCAGGCGGCGCTGTTCGCCGGGATCCCCGATCACGTGCCCTGCAGCACGCTGAACAAGGTCTGCGGCTCCGGCCTGAAGGCGGTGATCACCGGCGCCCAGGCGATCCTCCTCGGCGACGCGGAGGTGGTGGTCGCGGGCGGCATGGAGTCGATGTCCAACGCCCCGTACCTCTCCTTCACGCAGCGGACCGGCGCGCGGATGGGCAACGTCCAGCTGGTCGACGCGATGATCAAGGACGGCCTCTGGGACGTCTACAACGACTTCCACATGGGCTCGGCGGCGGAGCTGTGCGCGACCAAGATGAACTTCTCGCGCTCCGCCCAGGACGAGTTCGCTCTCGAGTCGACCCGCAAGGCGATCGAGGCGCAGAAGGCCGGCCACTTCAAGGCCGAGATCGCGCCGGTGGAGATCCCCGGGAAGAAGGGCGAGGTCACGGTGATCGCCGAGGACGAGGGCCCGAAGAACGCCCGTCCGGAGAAGATCCCGACGCTGAAGCCGGTGTTCCAGAAGGACGGCACGGTCACCGCGGCCAACGCCTCGTCGATCAACGACGGCGCCGCGGCGGTGGTGCTGATGAGCGCGGAGCGGGCGGCGCGGGAGGGCCGGGAGATCCTCGGCCGGATCGTCGCCTACGGCAACGGCGCCCGGAAGCCGGAGGAGTTCACGATCGCGCCGACGGACGCGATCCAGAACACGCTGAAGAAGGTCGGCCTGAAGCCGGCCGACATCGACCTGTACGAGCTGAACGAGGCGTTCGCGGTCGTGGGCCTGGCCAACACCCAGCTCCTCGGCCTGGATCCGCAGACGGTCAACGTCCGCGGCGGGGCGGTGTGTCTCGGCCACCCCATCGGCGCCTCGGGTACCCGCATTCTCGTCACCCTGCTGTACGCGATGAAGGATCTGGGCAAGAAGCGCGGGCTCGCGTCGCTCTGCATCGGCGGCGGCGAGGGCATCGCGTTGGTCGTCGAGCGCTGACGTCTCCGGCGCCGGAGGAGTGCGTGAACAAGATCTTCGAGAGCGCCGACCAGGCCGTCGCCGACATGAAGGACGGCGTGCGGCTCATGGCCGGCGGCTTCGGCCTCAGCGGCAACCCCGAGAACCTGATCGAGGCGATCCACCGCAAGGGCGTGAAGGACATCGACCTCATCTCCAACAACTGCGGGACCACCGACCTCGGGCTCGGGATCCTCCTCAAGGCGAAGCAGATCAAGAAGATCACCGCCTCGTACGTGGGGGAGAACAAGGAGTTCGAGCGGCAGTTCCTCTCCGGCGAGCTGGAGGTGGAGCTGAACCCCCAGGGCACCCTGGCCGAGCGCATCCGCGCCGGCGGGGCCGGGATCGGCGGCTTCTACACGCCCACGGGCGTGGGCACCAAGGTGGCGGAGGGGAAGGAGACCCGGGTCATCGACGGCCGGGAGTACCTCCTCGAGATGCCGCTCAAGGCCGACTACACCATCGTCCGGGCCTGGAAGGCGGACAAGTGGGGCAACCTGGTCTTCCGCAAGACCGCCCGCCAGTTCGCGCCGATGATGTGCAAGGCGGCGAAGATCTGCATCGTCGAGGCCGAGCACATCGTCGAGGTCGGCGAGATCGAGCCGGATCAGGTGCACGTCCCCTCGATCTACGTCCACCGGATCGTCCAGGGCCGGAACTACCAGAAGTGGATCGAGCGGCGGTGTGTCCGCCCGCGGGTCCAGGAGTAAGCCATGGCACTCACCCGCGAGCAGATCGCCCAGCGCGTCGCCCAGGAGCTCCAGGACGGCTTCTACGTGAACCTCGGGATCGGGATGCCGACCCTGGTCGCCAACTACGTGCCGACGGGCATGGCGGTGGTGCTCCAGTCCGAGAACGGGATGCTGGGCATCGGGCCCTATCCCTACGAGGGCGAGGAGGATCCCGACCTGATCAACGCCGGCAAGGAGACGATCACCGAGATCCCCGGCACGGCCTACTTCGACTCGGCCGAGTCCTTCGCGATGATCCGCGGCGGACACATCGACCTCTGCATCCTCGGGGCGATGGAGGTCTCGGAGAAGGGCGACCTCGCCAACTGGATGATCCCCGGGAAGATGGTGAAGGGGATGGGCGGGGCGATGGACCTGGTCTCCGGCGCCAAGCGCGTGGTGGTGATCATGGACCACGTCTCCAAGGACGGGAAGTCGAAGGTCCTCCCGGAGTGCACGCTCCCCCTGACCGGCAAGCACTGCGTCCACGCCATCTGCACCGACCGCGCCTGGTTCGACGTCACCTCCGACGGGCTGGTCCTCCGGGAGCTGGCCCCGGGCGAGACGGTCGAGTCGATCCGGAAGATCACCGGCGCCCAGATCATCGTGGCGCCGGACGTGAAGACGATGGTGATCTAGCCGCATCTTCGACGCCTCCCGGGCCGCCACCCGGGGAGCGCACGCGCCCGCCTCCGTCGACCGGGGGCGGGCGCGGTCGTTTTGGGAAGGACTCCGCGGTCGTTCCCGGCGTTGGCCGTCGGGGCCCGGGCGCGGGAGCTTGCGAGGCCGGCCGTGGCCGGACAGGGTGGGGCACATGGTTCGACGACTCGTGGGGCTCCTCACCGACTTCGGCGCGGGCGCCGGGTATCCGGGACAGATGAAGGCCCGGCTCCTCGCGGCGGCGCCCGAGGCCCTGCTGGTG
>JAEZJH010000040.1 GCA_023436385.1 Pseudomonadota bacterium | reverse complement strand
GCCAGGAGGTGTGCCATGTTCGTCTCTTGCCCCCTCTGCCCCTTCGCCCTGCTTCACTTCGAGTCTAGCGGCGGGGATCTACCCCAGCAAGGCGCGTACCCAGGGGCGGCGGGTCGTCCCGGGCGCGCCCGCCCACGGCCCGGGCCGCCCGGGTTTCCCTCGCGGCAATGCCCGTTTGACCACTCCCCGGGGGGCCCCTAGAATCGCGGCTTTAACGACGAAACCTGCTGGGAAGGCGGGAGCCACGATGGCGGACGACATCGCGATCGGGATCGATCTCGGTACTTCTTACTCCTGTGTCTCGCTGGTCCTGGACGGCGTGCCGCAGGTGGTGCCGAACGAATGGGGCGAGACCAGCCACGCCTCGGTGGTGAGCTTCCTCGAGGACGACTCCGTCCTGGTGGGGAACGCGGCCAAGCGGAACATCATCATCAACGCGGAGAACACGGTCTACTCCGCGAAGCGCCTGATCGGGCGCTTCTACTTCTCCGACGAGGTGAAGAAGGCCCAGGCGGTGATGCCCTATCGGATCCTCGAGGGGCCGAACCACTCGGTCCGGGTCGGGGTCCGCGACCACGTCTTCTCCGTGCCGGAGATCTCCGCCCTCGTCCTCAAGGAGATGAAGGCGATCGTCGAGTCGTGGCTCGGCCGCGAGGTCACCAAGGCCGTGGTCACCTGCCCGGCCTACTTCAACGACAACCAGCGGCAGGCCACCAAGGACGCGGGGCGGATCGCCGGCCTCGAGGTGCTCCGGATCATCAACGAGCCCACCGCCGCGGCGCTCGCCTACGGCTTCGGGAAGGACATCCACCAGCGGGTGGCGGTCTATGACCTGGGCGGCGGCACCTTCGACGTCTCGATCCTGGAGATCGGCAAGGACGCCTTCGAGGTGATCTCCACCGCCGGCGACACCTACCTGGGCGGCGACGACTTCGACGACCGGATCATGAAGTGGCTGGCCGACGACTTCCTCCGGCGCACCGGCCTCGATCTCCGGCAGAACAAGTGGTGCCTGCAGATGCTGAAGGAGGCGTCGGAGCGGGCGAAGATCGACTGCGGCGTCCAGGGCTTCGGGGACATCCACATCCCCGGGATCTGCCAGGACCCCTCCGGCCAGGTCCTCGACCTCACCGCCCGGCTCGACGGTGAGCAGTTCGACGCGATGGTGATGGATCTGGTGCAGCGGACCTTCAAGGTCTGCGACGAGGCGCTGCAGGCGGCCCGGCTCACCGTGAACGACATCGACGCGGTGATCCTGGTGGGCGGGCCGACCCGGCTCCCGGTGATCCGCACCTCGGTGACCCACTACTTCGGCAAGGAGCCTCTGGCGGGGATCGATCCCGACCAGGCGGTGGCGATCGGCGCGGCGCTCCAGGCCAACACGCTCCTCGACGAGAAGGCCTCGACCTACCTGCTCGACGTCACCCCGCTGGCGCTCCGGATCGCCACGGTGGGCGGCTGGACGGAGCGGATCATCGAGAAGAACACACCGGTCCCGATCGAGCGCTCGAAGACCTTCACCACCAGCCGCGACGGCCAGGACAAGGTCCGGATCCGCGTGCTCCAGGGGGAGAGCCAGCGGGCCGACGAGAACGAGCTGCTCGGGGAGTTCGAGTTCTCCGGCTTCAAGGTCGGCTACCGCGGCGACGTCCAGATCGACGTCACCTTCGAGATCGACACCAACGGGATCGTCAACGTCTCCGCCACCGATCTCGAGAGCGGGCAGCGGGCCCAGACCACCATCGAGCTCTCCAGCGGCCTCACGGAGGCCGACATCGCGGCCAGCACCAAGAAGAACGCCGAGACCAAGCTGGTGCGGGGGTAGACGAGCCGCATGGCCAAGGATCTCGACTTCGACATCGAAACCCAGGCGCTGGCGCAGACGCTCGACGGGCTCGACTACTTCCAGCTCCTCGAGATCGGCATGTGCGCCGGCGACGCCGAGGTGAAGGCGGCCTTCCACCGGCTGGCGCGCTCCTTCCATCCGGACCGCGTCTTCCACGAGGACGACGCGGAGCTGAAGGAGCGGGTCCACCGGATCTACAAGCGGGTCGCCGAGGCCTACTACGTGCTACGGGATCCGGAGAAGCGGGCCAAATACGCGGCCGACGTCTCCGGGCCGGACCGGGCGAAGCGCCTCCGCTACGACGAGCTGGCCGAGCAGGAGGTGAAGCGGGCGAAGGAGGAGTCCTTCGGGGTGACGCCGATGGGCAAGAAGACCTTCGCCGCCGGCCTCGCCGACCTGCAGGCCGGGCGCCTCGACGCGGCGGAGCGGAACTTCCGGCTGGCCGTGGCCTTCGAGCCCGGTAACGTGAACTTCCAGGAGAAGCTCGCCCAGGCGGTGGCGGCCCGGAAGTCGGCCCAGGCGAAGTAGTGGGCGTCGACCTCTTCGCCGCCGGGGTGATCCTGCTCTTCGCGCTCCTGGGCGCGGTGGCCGGGGCCTTGCGGCAGCTGGCCCGGCTGGCGGCGATCGTCGCCGGGGTGCTCCTCGCCAGGCCCCTGGCCGCGGTGCTGGCGCCGCTCCTCGCGCCGCTCGGCCTCGAGGGCCGCACCGCGGGCTGGGTGGCCACCGCGCTCTCGTTCGGCGCCCTTTACCTGGCCTTCGGCCTGGGCGTCCGCGGGATCGCCAAGCTCCTCACCGAGGATCGGGAGGTCCGGGCGGTGGACCGGGCCGCCGGCGGGGTGCTGGGAGCGCTCCAGGCGCTGGTGGTGCTCTGGGTGGTGCTCTCC
>JAEZJH010000469.1 GCA_023436385.1 Pseudomonadota bacterium | reverse complement strand
CGATCCGCCTCTCCCGGACCAACCCCGGCCCCACCCCGGTGCCCTCCGCTCCCGCCGCGATCAGCCGCTCCACCGTGACCCGCGAGGTCCGCTTCCCGGGCTCGGGACCGGCGCGGGTGATCGAGACGATCGAGGGCACCGGCCACCTCGCCGCCGCCTACCGGGAGGCCTGGGCGGAGGGCGGCCTCGAGCGGTTCCGGGCCACCGTCGGCGACCTCGAGGGCTGGGCCCTGGGCGGGAAGGCGGAGTCCTTCCGCGTCGAGCCCGGCCGCCCAGGCCGCCCGTTCCGCGCCCGCTTCGAGGTCCGGCAGGCCCGCGGGGCCCAGCGCGAGGCCGGGGAGGCCGCGCTCCGCCTCCCTCCCACGCCGCTCTTCTTCCGCCTGCTCCTGGCGCAGGAAGGCGACCGGTCCGTCGACGTGGTCCTCCCCTTCGCCCACGTGGCGGCACTGACCACCCGTGTCTTCCCGCCACCCGGCACGACTCCGGCCGAGTCCCCGCCGACCACGCCGGTCCCCTTCGGTCCCCTCTCGATCCGGCGTGAGGCGACGGTGCGCCGAGATTTGGTCGAGACGCGCCTGGTGCTCGAGGTCGATCGGCGCCGCTTCGCGCCCGCCGAGGTGGCCGCGATGGTCGACGACGCCGCGGTGCTGACCCTCTCCTCCGAGTTGCGCCTCATTTCTCGCCGCGCCGCGCGCTGAAAACGGGCGGGACCGGCATGGTTCCCCCGGGCCGCCGTGTATCGGCTATGCTACCGGGCTTCCCCGGAGACCCCATGCGCGCGTGGCTTGCCCTCCCCGTGTTGCTTCTCTCCCTCCCGGCGGCCGCCGCCGAGGCGCCTCCCTGGGAGCGCGCCTTCCTCACCGCCGATCCCGCCGAGGTCCTCGCGGCGGTGAAGGACCTCCCGCCGATCGAGGGCGGCGAGGTGTTCGAGATCCTCTTCGAGGAGGGCGTGGTCCGCTTGGACGAGCGCGGCCACAGCGAGTACGTCTACCGGCTCGTCTACCGCGTCCACACCGCCGACGCCGCCCAGAGCGCGGCCAGCGTCCGCGCCTCCTGGCAGCCCTGGCACCAGGCGCGGCCCGTGCTCCGGGCCCGGGTGATCACGCCGGACGGCGTCGCCCACCACCTCGACCCGGCCACGGTGGCGGAGACCGGCGCCGGGCCGGAGGAGGGCAACCTCTACGACGATCGCCGGCAGCTGCGGGGACCGCTCCCGGGCATCGCCGCCGGCGCGGTGGTGGAAGAGGAGACGATCTACCCCGATCGCGCGCCGACGCTCGTCGAGGGCGACAGCAGCGGCCGCTTCTGGTTGCAGGGAATGCCCACCCGGAAGATCCGCTTCCGCCTCGACGCGCCGCGCTCCCTGCCGCTCCGGTTTGCCGTCCACGGGATCGAGCTCGCCCCCGAGGAGAAGCGGGAGGGTGACCGCCGGATCGTCACCTTCGAGGCGGGACCGCTGCTCACCAAGGAGTCGGCGCCGGACGACGCGCCGTCGGGAAAGGACCGCGCCCCCCACGTCGCCTACGCCACTGCGAAGAGCTGGACGGAGCTGGCGCAGGCCTACCACGCGGTGGTCGAGAAGCAGCTCGCCGGGTCGGCCGCCGACGTCGCGGTGCTGGTCGCCGGCCTCGACAAGAAGGACGGCGTCGACGCCCTGGTCGCCGCGCTCGTCGAGCGGATCGATGGCCGGGTGCGCTACGCCGGCCTCGAGTTCGGCGAGGCGGCGCTCGTCCCCCGCCGCCCGTCGGAGACCCTGGTCCGGCGCTACGGCGACTGCAAGGATCTCTCGACCCTGCTGGTGGCCGGGCTCCGGTCCCTGGGGATCGAGGCGCACCTCGCGCTGGTGGCCACCGGCGCGGTCGAGCCCGACCCCGCGCTCCCGGCGCTCGGGTTCTTCAACCACGCGATCGTCGCCATTCCGGGGAAGAAGCCGAAGTTCGTCGACCCCACCGATCCGATCTCGCGCGGCGCCTTCCTCCCGGACGTGCTGTACGGGAAACCGGCGCTGGTGGCCGCGCCGACGACGAAGGCGCTCTCGCCGCTTCCCACCCGGCGGGCCGGCGACTTCGTGCCCCGCGTCGCCTACACCATTCGCCTCCCGGAGCGCGGGCTGGCCGACTCGAGCTGCGACCTCGAACTCCCCGGCGCCCTGGGCGCGGGAATGCGGGCCTTCCTCCCGCCGCTCACGGACGAGCAGCGCCGCGCGGCCACCGATCCGATCGCCCAGGCCACCCTCCGGGCGGAGGGCACCAGCACAGTCGCCTTCGAGGCGCGCGGTCCCGGCGAGTCGTTCCGCCTCCGCGTCGACACCAAGGGATCGCGCCTGGGGTCCACGGATGAGAACGAGGCGATCGCCTCGCTGCACTGGGGCGATCTCTTCGATCACCTGCCCGACGCGGTCACGGAGAGCAAGGAGGAGCGGAAACACCCGCTGGCCCTGCTTCCCTACCGGGCCGAGGTGGAGCTGCGGGTGGTCCCGCCGCCGGGCTACGTGCTCCGGGATCCGCCTCCCTCGGGGAACCAGCCCGTGGGTCCGTTCGTCGTCACCCGCGGCTTCGAGACGACCAAGGACGGCGTCCTGATCGCCCGGGCGAAGCTCGACACCGGCGATCGGACGGTCCTCACCGCCGCCGAGGCCGAGGCCCTGCGGACGGCGCTCGCGGCGTTCGAGCAGGACACCTTCGTCCACTTCGATCGGACCGCCGCCGTGCTCCTCGCCGCCGGGAAGACCCGCGAGGCGATCGCCGAGGAACGGCGGCTGATCGCGCTGCATCCCGCCGAGGCCCTCCACCACTCGTCGCTGGCGAAGCTGCTCCTCGAGGTGGGGCTCGGGCACGAGGCGCGGGCGGAGGCGGCGAGGGCGATCGCCGTCGAGCCCGGCTCCGCCGCGGCGTACCGGCAGCAGGCCTGGATCCTCCAGCACGACCGGGTGGGCCGGCGCTTCCAGCCGGGCTGGGATCGGGAGGGCGCGATCGCCGCGTACCGAAAGGCGTTGGAGCTCGACCCCGACGACTGGTACGCCCGGGCCGACCTGGCGATCCTCCTCGAGCACGGCACCAATGGGATCCGCTACGGCTCCGGGGCCGATCTCGACGGGGCGATCGCGGAGTACAGTCACCTCCGGGAGAGCCTGCAGGAGACGCCCCTGGCGCCGAACCTCCTCTTCGCCCTGCTCCGGGCCGGACGCTTCGAGGAGCTGGCGGTGGAGGCGTCGGCGGCCGAGGACAGCCCCAAGCGCAACCACCTCTGGGTCGCCGCGGTGGCCGCCACGGAGGGCCTCGACGCCGCGGTGCGGAAGGCCAACGCGCTGACCCAGGCCGGCGAGGCCCGCCGCACCGTCCTCGCCGCCGCCTCGCAGCAACTGCTCCGCTCGCGCCGGTACGACC
>JAEZJH010000463.1 GCA_023436385.1 Pseudomonadota bacterium | reverse complement strand
CGGGAGGATCTGGCCGCCCTCGAGAGCGGGAACGGCGAGCTGCGCTACATCGCCGCGGGCCTGCCCTGGTACGCCACGCTCTTCGGCCGGGACGCGATCCTCACCTCGCTCCTCGACCTGTGGATCTCGCCGCAGGGCGCCCGGGAGACGCTGCGCCTCCTCGCCCGGTTCCAGGGGACCGCGGACGATCCCTGGCGCGACGAGGAGCCGGGGAAGATCCTCCACGAGCTGCGCCGGGGCGAGGTGGCCAACCTGAACCTCGTCCCCTTCGCGCCTTACTACGGCTCGGTCGACGCGACGCCGCTCTGGATCTGGCTCCTCGGCAGCTACTACCGGGCCACCGGGGACCTGGACCTGGTGCGGGCGCTCGAGCCCAACCTCGAGGCGGCGCTGGCGTGGATCGACGGTCCCGGGGACCCCGACGGCGACGGCTTCGTCGAGTACCGTCGCCGCTCCGGCTCCGGCTTGGTGAACCAGGGCTGGAAGGACTCCTGGGATTCGATCGTCCACGCCGACGGGACGCTGGCGGAGGGACCGATCGCGCTGGTCGAGGTGCAGGCCTACGTCTACGCCGCGCGGCGGGCGGCGGCGGATCTCTACCGGGCGCTGGGACGTGGGGCCCGGGCCCAGGGGCTCGATTACCAGGCCACCATGCTGAAGCGCGCCTTCGACGAGCGCTTCTGGATGGAGGCCGAGGGCACCTACTGCCTGGCCCTCGACGGCGAGAAGCGTCCGCTCGAGGTGATCGCCTCGAACGTCGGCCACGCCCTGGCCTGCGGGATCGTCCCCGAGGAGAAGGCGCCGCTGGTGGCGCACCGGATGATGGCCGAGGATCTCTTCTCGGGCTGGGGCATCCGCACCCTCTCCACCCGCGAGGTCCGCTACAACCCTTCCGGCTACCACGTCGGTACCGTCTGGCCCCACGACAACGCCCTCCTCGCCCTGGGGATGAAGCGCTACGGCCTCGAGGACGGCGCCCTGGAGATCGTCCGGGTGATCTTCGAGGCCGCCCGGCACTTCCCGCAGTTCCGGCTGCCGGAGCTCTTCTGCGGCTTCGCCCGGAGCGCCTTCGGTGTGCCGGTGCGCTACCCGGTGGCCTGTAACCCCCAGGCCTGGGCGTCGGCGACGCCCGGCGCGTGCCTGCAGGTGATGCTGGGCTTTCACGCCGACGCCCTCGCCGGCGAGTTGGTGATCGCCCGGCCGCGGCTGCCGGCCTCCATCGATCGGGTTCACGTCACCGGGATCCCGGTGGGACGGGGCTCCGTCGACCTGCGCTACCAGCGCGTCGGCGACCACACCGCGGTCGACGTGGCGCGGATCGAGGGTGGCGTCCGCGTGACCTTCGCCGATCGCTGGTGGGAGGCGTGATCCGGGCGGGGCCGAAGACGCGAGCGTGGCTGCAGCGGGCGTCGTCGCTCCGCGTGCGCACCACGGTGCTGGTCTTCCTCGCGGTCCTGCCGGCGCTGGTCCTGACCTACGCGCTGATCCGGGACCAGCGCCGCCTGGTCACGGAGGAGGTGGAGCAGGGGGCGTTGCGGCTCGCCCGGGCCACCGCCGATGACCAGGAACGGGTGATCGAGGCGACCCGGCAGCTCCTCATCGCTCTCTCCCAACTCCCCGAGATCCAGCACACCGACGCGGCGGCGTGCAGCCGGGATCTCGCCCGGCTGGTGAAGCAGCTGCCGCTCTACGACAACCTCGGCGTGGCGCTCCCCGACGGCACGGTGTTCTGCTCCTCGGCTCCCACCGGGGAGTCGATGAACATCGCCGATCGCGCCTACTTCCAGGGGGCGCTCCGGGGCCAGGGCCTCGCGGTGAGCGGCTACCTGGTGCCACGGGGCGGCGATCGACCGGCGCTCCACCTCGCCTATCCGGTGGTGGGCCCCGACGGCCGGGTGCGGGCGGTGGCGTTCGCGGCCCTGGCCCTCGACGACCTGGCCCGGATGCTCGCCCGCTGGTCGCTGCCCGAGGGTTCGTCGATCATGGTGCTCGATCGCAACGGCCGCGTGCTCGCCCGGCGGCCGAAGCACGTGGTGTGGGTCGGGCGGGACGTCTCCGGGACGCCGTTCGGCCGGCTGGTGCGGGAGAGGCCGAACTCCACCGTCGAGGCCCCCGGGCTCGAGGGCACCCCGCGGATCTACGGGATCGCCACGCTGCACGGGGCGATCGGCGCCGCCACCGGGATCCGCGTCACCGTGGGGATGCCGGCCTCCGAGGCGTTCCGGGAGGTGGATCGGCGGCACCGGACGGCCCTGGCCCTCCTCGGCGTGACCGGCCTCCTGGTCCTGGCCGCCGCCTGGATCGGCGGCGAGTTCTTCGTGCTCCGGCCGGTGCGGGCCCTGGTCCGGGCGACCCGGCGCCTCGCCGCCGGTGACCTCACCGCTCGCACCGGCCTGACCTACGGTTTCGGTGCCGGCGAACTGTCGGAGCTGGCCCGGGCCTTCGACGACATGGCCGCCTCCCTCCAGGCCCGGGCCAAGGAGCTGGGGGCGATGGGCGGCGCGGCACGGTCGCTGGTGCAGGAGCGGGATCTCGCCGGCACCGCCCGTGCCGTGGTCGAGCACGCGCGCTCCGCCCTGGCCACCGACCATGCCACCCTCTGGCTCGCCGACCAGGGGGAGTCACGGCTCCGGCTGATCGCCCACGTCGGCCTCGAGGAGCGGACCGTGAAGTTGCTCGAAACCATCCCCTTCGACGCCAGGCTGCCGCCGGCCCGGGCGGTGCGGACCGGCCATCCGGTGATCGTCGAGGATCTCCTCCGCGAGACCGCGGCCGACGGCGAGGAGGTCATGGCCCGGGAGGCCGGGGCCCGGAGCACCCTCGACCTGCCGCTCACCTACCGCGGCCGGCTGGTGGGTGTCCTCGGGCTCTCCACCGTTCAACCCCACCGCTTCGGCCCGGAGGAGCTCCGCCTCGCCTCGGCGCTGGGCGACGTGTTCGCGGCGGCGGTCGAGAACGCGCGACTCTACGGCGAGGTCCAGGAGGCGCTCCGGCTCCGCGACGAGTTCCTGGGCGCCGCCGCCCACGAGCTCCGCACCCCGGCGACGGTGATGAAGGCCCACGCCCAGCTCCTCGGCCGGGAGGACGGCGACGAGCACCACCGCCGGCTCCTCGCCGGGATCCAGGGTGCCGCCGCCCGGACCTCGCGGCTCGCCCGCGAGCTCCTCGAGGCCCACACCCTCACCCGGCAGCCGGAGCGGCTCAACCTGCGGGACGTCGATCTCCTGGAGTTGGTCACGGGCGCGGCGAGCGGCGCGGCCACCACCTCGCCCCGGCACCGCTTCCTGGTTTGTGCGGCCGGTCCGGTGCCGATCGAGGCCGACCGGGAGCGGTTGGCCCTGGCGCTCGACGCGCTCCTCGAGAACGCCGCGCGCTACCAGCCGGCAGGCGGATCGGTCCGGGTCTTCGTCACCGCCGACGAGGAGACGGCGACGGTGGAGATCCGCGACTTCGGGGTGGGCATCCGGGCCGAGCGGCTGGCCTACGTGTTCGAGCCGCTCTTCGAGCCGTGGCCTCCGGGCTCGCCGCACTACGTGGGCGTGGTGGGGATGGGGCTCCACCTCGCCCGGCGGATCGTCGAGGCCCACGGCGGGACGATCGTGGCGGAGAGCCGGCTGGGGCAGGGTAGCGTCTTCCGCTTCCGGATCCCGCGGCGGCAGGCGCGGCGGCCGGAGGCGGGGGAGGCCGCGGTGGCGCCGCGGCCTGGCTGACCGCGAACCCGGTCAGCCCACCGAGACCTTCCGGACCCCACGGGCCTCGAGCAGGACGGGGAGCCGCCCGCGCTGATCGCCCTGGAGGACGAGGCTGCCCTCCTCGACGGTGCCGCCGCAGCCGAGCGATCCCTTGAGCGCCTTGAGCCAGCGCTCGAGCTCGGCGGCCGGGAGCCCGAGCCCCTCGACCACCGTGACCTCCTTGCCGCCCCGGCCCTTGCGCTCCATGCGCACCACCGCCCGCGCCGGGCCGGCGGGCTCCTGCTTCCGCTCCGGTTCGGTGCGGGGCGCCGGCCCCGCGGGTAGCGGACCCAGCTTGCCGGCCAGGCCGGCGAAGGGGTTGTGGAACGGTCCCGCCGGCGGCGGCGGGGGCGTCTTCTGGCGATCGTCCTTGCCCACGCCGGAAGTCTGGCGGAGGCGCGGCGCCGCGTGCAAGCCGCAGGCTCCCGGGCTTGACTCCGGAGCGGCGGGGCTGTCGAGTGCGGCCATGAGCGTGAAGTCCCCATCTTCCTTCCTCTCGCGCCGGTGGAGTTGGGGCGCGGCCGCGGTGGTCCTCGG
>JAEZJH010000409.1 GCA_023436385.1 Pseudomonadota bacterium | reverse complement strand
GGGGTGGAAGGCGCGGAAGCACAAGCGGCGGTGAGCACCAACGACAGGGCGAGGCCAGGACGCATGTTCCGACTCCTCGGGTCAGCGTTCGGTGCCGAGGGCACGGAGCGCGAGAATCGACAGGGTCTCCGCGGCGACCAGGGCGACCAAGAGTGTGAGGACCAGCCGGATCCCCCGGAGGCCCGAGGCGAGGCGGTAGCCACGGAAGAGGAGGGTGACCTGGCCGACCAGCCCGAGAACGCGGGCGAACGCGACGGCGATGCTGAGCGTGAGCGGGAGTTCCTGGCCGGGTGTCGCCAGCGCCCGCGCCCCCAGGATCACCAGGCCGGCGAGGAGCGACGGGATGCGCGAGAGCCCGACCGCGGCGAAGTGATCGACGAAGCGGCCGCGCCGCGCCACGACGAGGGTGGCGAGCCAGAGCACCACGCCGACGAGAGGACCGGCGAGGACGAAATCGCCCAGCGCCGTCGTCCAGGACACCGGCCCGGACACCAGGTGCAGGTCGAGCGCGCCGTCGAAGCGGAGCCCGAGCGGCGCGGCGGCGAAGGCACCGGCGAAGACGAGGAGGCCGAGCGCGACCGCGCGAGCGGTGCCGAGCCCCTCGACGGGATCGAGGAACCAAGAGCGGAGGCGGTGGCGCTCCCGCTCGTCGAGACGCCGGAGGAGGGTGTCCGCCTCCGCGGGAGTGAGCTGGCCGGCGGCGACGAGTTCGAGGATGCGTTCGCTCTCGGCGGTCATGGCTCGATCTCCTTCAACCTGCGGGTGGCTTCCTTGACGCCGATCTCGCCGTGCGCGAGAGCGTCGAGGATCCTGCGGCGCCGCCGGTCCCGGTCCTCGTCGACCATCGCCAGGCGCTCGAGAATCTCGTTCAGGCGGTTGCGGACGGTGGGGTAGCTCTGGCCGAGTTGCGCGCCCATCTCCTTCAGGCTCCCCGACGAGCGCACGAAGGCGGTGACGAACTCGAGGTCGTCCCGCGACAGCCGGAGGAGCGGCGGCAGCTCGAACCGACCCTCGAGCTGCATCGCGCAGCTCGGGCAGGTGAGCCGCGAGACCTCGAGTCCGCTGCTGCAGGCCGGGCACTCCGTTGGTAGTCGCGGCATGTGACCCTCCCTCACGCCATCGATGGCTAAAGAAGCTGCAACATTCGATTAATAAAGTCAAATAGGAGTTCACGAAAACTGAGCTTACGGGCGAATCCGCCCCGGGGAGCACGAGCGGAACCAGCGAGGGCCGGGCGACGAACCCCCTCATGTCTTGTGGCTCCACCGCCACGAACACGCGCACCGTCGGCGGCAGGCCCAGCAGGACCGCAGCACCTCGCGCACGCGCGCGCGGACGGAGGGGGGGCGGGAACGCGCCAGAGGCGTGTCGCGTCGACCTCCCCGGGCCGGCGGCCAACGAACGCAGGCCGCGCGGTGCGGAGAATCCGCGGGTCATTCGCCGGAGGAATTGCGGCGAATGGCGGCGGGGGCGTCTCGCCGGTCGGCTAGACGATGCCTCTGAGGAGCGTGGAGAGCACGCGCGCCGCAGCCTGGGCGTCGGCGGCCAGTGCGTTCACCCGCTGGACCTCCGTTGCACAACCCTTCACGGCATTGATCAACCGGTCCACCTCCGCACGGTCGGCCGGCGTCGGGAAGAGCGCGTCGAACTGCTCGCGCGGGAGGCGGACCAGCTTTTCCTGCTGCGCCCGGGTTTTCGCGTCGGCGATGTTCGCGGCCTGGTCGATGGCCTTGTCCAAGTCGAAATCCGTCATCTTCCCCCCACGGCGTGCACGAGTTCGCGGATCCTTGCCTCGTTCTGCTGGGCGGAGTCGACGCCCGCGGTCACCACGCGAGTGACCTCCTCGACCTTGTCCAGCGGGACCAGCGGGCCGCGGCCGCCGGCGAGGGACGCGAGCATGGACTTCGGGGTGTCGGACGCCTCCTCGTTGGCCCGGAGCAGGCCGGTCAGGGCGGCGTTGGCGGCCAGCATGTCGTTGTAGTGGTCGTCGAGGGCGCGGAGTACGGCCGCCTCCATCTCGTCGATGGGCCTCCGCAGTTCCGCGTACTTGGCGTCGATCTTGGCCTGGAGCTTGGGGCCGAGCGTTCGGATGAAGTCCACCCGCGCGCTGGCGTCGGTCGAGGAGGCGGTCTGCACCCACGCCTGCTGGACGCTGGGCTGATCGAAGAAGGGACGAACTGCGGCAGCCACACGTCCGCGACGAAGCGGTCGACGGCCGCACGCTTCTCGTCGAAGTACATGCGGACGGCGGCGACGTGGGCGGCCCGGGTCTGCTGGATCTGGCTGCCAAGCGAGGTCACCGACCGCACCATCGACTTCATCGACCGGGCCCACCGCGAGGGGAAGCCGTTCTTCGTGTGGTGGAACTCGACCCACATGCACTTCCGGACCCACGTGAGGAAGGAGGCGGAGGGCAAGAGCGGGCAGGGCTTCTACAACGACGCGATGGTCGACCACGACGACCAGGTGGGCCGGCTCCTCGCGAAGCTCGACGAGCTGGGAATCGCGGACGATACCATCGTGGTCTATTCGACCGACAACGGCCCGCATTTCAACACCTGGCCGGATGCGGCGATCACGCCGTTCCGCAGCGAGAAGGACACCAACTGGGAGGGCGCGTTCCGCGTCCCCTGCTTCGCCCGGTGGCCAGGGAAGTTCCCCGCCGGCAAGATCCTGAACGGGATCGTCTCGCACGTGGATTGGCTGCCGACCCTGCTCTCCGCGGCCGGCGTCCCGGACATCGTGGAGCGGATGGAGACCGGTGCCGACGTGGGCGACAAATACTTCCACGTGAAGCTCGACGGCTACGACATGCTCCCCTACTTCAAGGGGGAAACGGAGACGTCTCCGCGGGAGGAGTTCATCTACATCAGCGACGACGGCGAGCTGATGGCGGTGCGCTTCAACGACTGGAAGCTGGTGTTCCTGGAGCAGCGGGCGCGGACGCCCGAACTGTGGGCCGAGCCCTTTGTTCCCCTCCGGCCGCCGAAGGTCTTCAACCTGCGCCGCGATCCGTTCGAGCGCGCCGACAACAACTCGAACACCTACTGGGACTGGGTGATCGATCATGCGTTCCTGATCGTCCCGGCCCAGACCTATGTCTCCAAGGTCGCCGCGTCGCTGTCGCAGTTCCCGCCGCGGCAGAAGCCGGCGTCGTTCAACCTCGACTCGGTCCTCGCCACGCTGGAGGAGGGACCGAGCGCACGGTGAGGCTCTGGGTGGGCGAACCCGGTGAGGCGTGGCGCCGGGTTCGCCCGGGACGCACCGTCGAACTCATTCCGGAGGGAGATCGCCATGCGCCAGGTTGAGCCGCCCGGCCCGCCGCCCCACCCGGACATGGTCTGGGTCCCCGGCGGGACCTTCGCGATGGGGTCCGATCGCCACTACCCCGAGGAAGCACCGGTCCATCGCATGACCGTCGATGGGTTCTGGATGGACCGGACACCGGTCACCAACGCGGCGTTCGCGCGGTTCGTCCAGGCGACCGGTCACGTCACCTTCGCCGAGAAGCCGCCCGATCCCGCGGACTACCCGGGGGCGCTGCCCGAGATGCTGTACGCGGGCTCGCTGGTGTTCGTGCCGCCGCCCGGACCGGTCGACCTCCGCGATCTCACCAACTGGTGGCAATTCGTCCGCGGCGCCGACTGGCAACATCCCCTCGGCGAGGGCAGCTCGATCGAAGGGCAGATGGACCACCCCGTCGTCCACGTGGCCTACGCCGACGCGGAGGCCTATGCCGCGTGGACCGGAAAGGTTCTGCCCTCCGAAGCGGAGTGGGAGCGTGCCGCGCGGGGCGGCCTCGACGGCGCGGAGTACGCATGGGGAGACGAGTTCGCTCCCGACGGCCGCCTCATGGCGAACACGTGGCAGGGTCGCTTTCCCTTCGAGAACCTGCGGGAGGACGGCTGGGAGCGAACTTCTCCGGTCGGCTCGTTCCCCGCCAACGGCTACGGCCTGGTCGACATGGTCGGCAATGCCTGGGAATGGACCACCGACTGGTACTACCCCCGTCATCCGGACGAGAAGGCCAAGGCCTGCTGCATTCCCAAGAACCCCCGTGGCGGCACCGAGTCCGGGAGTCTCGACCCGGCGTTGCCGACGATCCGCATCCCGCGCCGGGTCCTGAAGGGCGGCTCTCACGTCTGCGCCCCGAGCTACTGCCGACGGTACCGCCCGGCGGCCCGGTATCCACAGCCGGTGGACACCTCGACCTCCCACGTGGGGTTTCGCTGCATCGTGCGCGTCCCGCCGGCGAAGTGAATCGTGGGCCTGCCCGTTCTCGCGTGGCTCCCGCGCTACCGCCTGGAGGACCTTCCAAGGGACCTGCTCGCCGGCTTCCTGGGGACGCTCGGCGCGGCGCCGGCGGCAATGGCGTTCGCGCTCGTCGCGGGCCTGCCCGTGCAGGCGGGGCTCTATTCGCTGCTGCTCCCGGCCATCGTCTACTTCCTCCTCGGGACGTCGCGCGAGATCGCCGTCGGCCCGACGCCGACGCTGGCCGCCCTTTCTGCGCTCGTTGCGGCGCCCCTCGCCGGCAGTCCCGAAAGCCGGGTGGCGGCGGTGGTGGCCTCCACCGCGCTGCTCGGCGCGCTGCTCCTCCTGTTCGGTGTTCTCCGCTTCGGGTTCGTGGCGAGCTTCGTGTCGCGGCCGGTACTCATGGGTTACGCCTCCGGTGTGGCCCTCCTCGTCGCCGGCTCGCAACTGACCGCTACCCTCGGAGTGGAGGCCGAGGGTTTCGGATTCTCCGCGGTCGCCTCGGCGCTCGCGGCCGTGGTCCGCGAGGCCCCGGGGCCGAAGGTCTTCCTGGGGGGCGGGTTGATCGCCCTGCTCGCGGTGACCCGCCACTTGGGCCTCGGCTCCCTCGGGGCACCACTGGCAGTCGCCGCCGGCACGGTCGCGGTGGCCTGGCTGGGGCTCGACGTGGAGGTGATCGGGCGGATTCCTGCCGGGCTGCCGAGCCTCTCGTGGCCTGCGTTCGGCGAGGGCCACCTGGAAGGACTCCTGTTCCCCTCGATCCCCGTCGCGCTCCTCGTGTTCCTCGACACCGCGACGGTGGAGCGGGAGTTCGCGCGGGGCAAAGGTTATCGGCCCGTGCCGAACCAGGAGCTCCGCGCCCTGGGCATCGCCAACCTCGCCGCCGGATTCTCCGGCGCGGCGCCCGTGGCCGCCGATGTGACGGGAACCGTGCTCCTCGACAGGGCCGGGGCGCGTAGCCCCGTGGCCGGGTTGGTCAGCACGACGCTCGTCCTGGTCCTCGTCGTCTTTGGCGCCAACTTCACGAACGTGCCGGTGGCGGCGTTCTCGGCGATCGTCGTTTTCGGTGTGCTGCGGCCCCCGGACTTCGGGATGCTCCGGCGCACCTGGCGGTTCGACCGGGCCGAGTTCGTGCTGGGTGGCACCGCCTTCGCGGGCGTGATGGCGATCGGTGTGCTTCGTGGGCTCGTTCTCGCCCTGGCCCTCACCGCGTTTGTGCTGCTCGCCCGTGCTTCCCGCCCACACCTCATCGAGTTGGGCCTAATCCGCGAGCCGAATTCGGCGCTCGTCGATCGGGAGCACGCTCCCCGGGACCGGCGGATCCCGGGTGCCATGATCGTCCAGCCGGTCGGGGCTCTGTTTTTCGCGAGCACGCCCGCGGCCGTCGAGTGGGTCCGCGACCGGGTCCTGGCGAAGCCTGCCGGCCTCGACCGAGTCGTGGTCGACCTGCAGACCGTACCGTTCGTGGACCTCACGGCGTGCGAGCTCCTCGAGGAGCTGGACCGCGACCTTGTCCGGCTGGGGATACGGCTCCTGCTCGTCCGCGCCGTCCCCGAGGTCGAGGAGCACCTGCGCCGGTATGGCCTCGACCGGCTCCTCGCCGCCGGGCAGGGCCTGGAATCACTCCTCGAGGACGTACAGGCGCGACGCGATGGTCACGACCTCACCTGAGCGCGCGGTTCCCGAGGCCGCGGGCGAGGATGTACGGGACGCCGATGAGCAAGAGCCCGGTCGCGATCGCCGAAACCACGCCGACGCGGCCATCGACGAGCCACTGCACGATCGCATCGATCACGACAGCTACCGCGAATGCCTTGGCAACGGCCCTTGCGCCTTCCTTCAGGCGCTCCAGCCGGCCGCCCGGGCTCCGCAGGAGGCCGATGACGTAGGGGGGTGCTCCGGCGGCGGCGTCCAGCTTCGCATCTCGTAGACCCAGCAAGATTGCCAGGAGCGGCTGTACGACGAAGCGGGCCGAGAAAGGCCCACGCTCGGAGGAGGGGACCAGCGTCCAGCAGGCCTCCATCAGCATGGACACGTTCATGTGTTGCCCCGTTGCACTCCTGGCCGTTCAGTCCCCCACGAAGACCCGGGCCCAATCGCGCTTCATGCTAACCACCAGCCAGCCGCGTTCCGGTGCCGCGTCGAGTGCCTCGTCGAGTTTCCCGACTCGTGACTGGCGACTGTAGGCGTACTCCCGCTCCGCATCCGTGTGGTGCACGATCACCCCAAGCCGGAGCCCGGGAGCCATGGTGGTCCACTCGAGCATCTCCCGATCTCCATCCGAATTCCCGAACGCCGCGATCGGGCGGCGACCGATCCGGTGGTGGATCGCCAGGGGCTTTCCCGGCCCGTCGTCAACGAACTCGACCTCGGGTAGGCGCATCAGGACCGACTTCCCCTCCCGCAGCTCGAAACGGGTCCGGATCGTGCTGCCGATGACTCGCTCGGGCGGTAAGCCGTAGACGCGATCCGCCCACGCACGCATGAAATCGACCCCGCCTCCCGACACGATGTAGGTCTGAAAGTCGCCGGCACCGAGGTAGGCCAGCAACTCCTGCATCGGCTGGTAAGCCATCTCGGTGAGCAGTGGCCCGGTCTTGGGGTGGCGGGCCGTGGCGATCCAGGCGCGGACGATGCCCTCGAACTCCCCGGTGGTCATGCCTGCGTGGGTCGCTGCGATCAGCTCGACAACCCAGCGTTCGCCTCCGGCCAGGGCCCCTTCCACGTCACCTCGGAGCACCGAGGCGAACGGCTCCCTTTCCTTCCAGTCCGGGTGCTGAGGCGCCAGAGCACGTACCCGATCGATCGCGAATAGGGCCTGGAAGTAGAGGGGCTGCTCCGCCCAAAGCGTGCCGTCGTTGTCGAACACGACCACACGCTCCGCCGGCGGGACGTAGTCTTGCCCGGAGGGATCCGACACCTCCCGCACGAACTCGACGATGCGTCGCTTGGCCGCGCCGTCGTTCCAGGACGGAAGCGGATCGGACGCTGCGCGCGCCACTGGCGCCGCGGGCAGGAGGCGAGCGACGAGGATCCGAGTTCCGCGAAAGCCCAGCATGCCCGCAGAACATGGCGCATCGGGGCCGCGGCAGCATCTGCCCGTCGGGAGCCCGGAAGAGCCGTGGCAATGCGGCCAGACGTTCCCCTGGCGGCACCCGGACCTCCAATCGATCCTTCGCCTGTCTGCTTGAGTTGGGTGCATTCAGCCGCTATCGTGCGGCACGTCGAGGCGGCGTGCATCCTGGTCTCCGGCTCGCGGGGAGGGGAGCTTCAGACACATGGAACGGAAGACGCTACTCGAGGTGGCCATCGCGGCGGCCCGGGAGGCGGGGGAACTGCTGCGCGCCGAGTTTCACCGGCCGGGCGGGCCGCGCGGGCACGACGGTCACGCGCCGGTGGACGAGGAAGCCGAGCACGCGATCCGAAAGCGGCTGGTGACGGCGCTGCCGGAGGCCGGGTGGCTCGGCGAGGAGACCGGCTCCGCGGGGCCCGCCGGCGCACGGCTTCGCTGGGTGGTCGATCCGAACGACGGCACGAGCAGCTTCTTGAAGGGCTTCCGCGGCAGCGCGGTCTCGATCGCCCTCCTCGAGGACGACGTCCCGGTCCTCGGGGTGGTGTTCGCGCCGGTGGCGCCGGACGACGCCGGCGACCTGATCGCCTGGTGCGAGGGCGGGCCGATCACCCGCAACGGTCGTGTGGTCGAGCGGGCCCCGCTGCCGGTAGCGCTCGATCCCGAGGTCGTGTTGCTGGTCAGCCAGGACGCCGACCGCGCCTCGGCGGCCAACGCGCGGCTCTGCGCCCCCGCGCGGTTCCGGGCGGTGCCGAGCATCGCCTACCGGCTGGCGCTCGCCGCCGTCGGGGAGGGCGACGCGGCCGTCTCGCTGAACGGGCCAGTGTCCTGGGACTACGCCGCGGGGCACGCGCTCCTCCGGGGCGCGGGCGGGGAGCTGGTGCAGGCGGGAGGGCGGCCGGTGCGGTACAACTCCGGTGCGACGGACGGCGGCGTCTTCGGCGGCTCGGCCAGCGTCGCCGCCGAGCTGTCGCGGCGGTCGTGGCACCTGGTCCTGGCCGAGAAGGCTCGGCCCGCCGTCGGTCTCGTCCGGCTCGAGCGCGGGGGTGCGATCGGGGCGCCGGAGCTGCTCGCGCGGGCCCAGGGCGCGCTGCTCGGGCAGCTCGCGGGCGATGCGCTCGGGTCGATGGTGGAGTTCGAGGGGGCGCGGAAGATCGCCCGGAACCATCCCGGGCGGCTGACCCGCATCGGGCCGAGCCCGGTGTTCAACACGATCGCCGGCCAGCCCACCGACGACTCGGAGATGGCCCTCGCGCTGGCGCGGACGCTGGTCGCGAACGGACCCGACCTCCCGGCGATCCTCTCGGCCTATCGGCGCTGGCTCGCGTCCGGGCCGTTCGACAGCGGCACGACCACGCGGGCCGGGCTGGCCGGCAGGCCGAGCCTTTCGAGCCAGGCGAACGGCGGGCTGATGCGCGTGAGCCCCTTGGGTGTCTTCGGCCACGCGATGCGTCCGGAGGCGCTCGCCGACTTCGTTCGCGACGAGTGCGGACTCACGCACCCGCACCGGGTGTGCCGGGACGCGTCGGCGGCGTATGCGGTGGCCGTCGCCCACGCCGTGCGCACCGGTGCGCCGGCGGCGGAGGTCCACGAGACGGCGCTCGGTTGGGCCCGCGGGCACGCGAGCCCCGCCGTCGTCGCCAGCCTGGAGGCGGCTGCCGAGCGGCCCCCCGAGGACTTCGAGTCGCAGCAGGGCTGGGTCCTGATCGCGCTGCAGAACGCGTTCTTCCGGCTCCTGCACGCGGCGACCCTCGAGGACGGGATCGTCGACACGGCGATGTGTGGCGGAGACACCGACACCAACGCGGCGATCGCCGGTGCCCTCCTCGGCGCGGTGCACGGGCGCGACGCGATCCCATTGCAGTGGCGGCGGTCGGTGCTCTCCTGCCGGCCGCTCCCGGGCACCGGACAGCCTCGGCCGCCGGAGTACTGGCCGGTCGATGCACTCGAGCTGGCCGAGCGGTTACTGGTCGCCGGGCAGGGTATGGCGGAGAAGCCGGGCGCCATGGTCGGTTGACGGCCGGGCCCTTCCGTTGTTGTTCAAGTCGAACCGTGGGGCGTCGCGGCACTCCACGTGGGCAGGCTCCCGCCGCGCGAGGTGACGATGACCTGGCAGCCACCGGCTCGGGTTCGGTACTCCGACCTCAACTCGAGACAGCAAGAGAACTACAACTTCCAGAAGGTCTCCGCGATCCTCGCCGACTACGGGTTCACGACGATGCGGCTGACCGACGACTGGCAGGGCGCCGATTTCATCGCCCAGCACGTCGACGGGGAGACCTTCCTCCGCGTCCAGCTGAAGGGCCGCCTGACCTTCGACAAGAAGTACCGCGGCAAGGGGATCTTCATCGCCTTCTGCGACGGAAGGACGGGCGACTGGTACCTCTTCCCCCACGACGAGCTGCTGGAGGCGTTCCTCGAGTCGTCGAACATCGCCAACACGCAATCCTGGCAGGTCGCCGGCGGATACAGCTTCCCGTACCTCAACGTTGAGCGCCTGCGGTTGCTCGAGAGGTACCGGATCTTCCCGTTCCCCGAGACGAGCAGCGGAGAAGCCCAGGCGCAGGCGTAGCGGTCGGCGGCGATCCGAGCCGGGGAAGTCGGCGGCCGGAGCCAGGCGGGGCTTGTCCGGCGGGGGCGTCGTGCGCAGGCTCGCGCCCATGCGGCTCGGGATGCTCCTCCTCACCCTGGCCCTGGCCGCCCCGGCGATGGTTCGGGCGCAGCACGGGGGCCACGGCGAACGGGAGCCGGAGCGGGTGGAGCCACACGGGGGTCACGGCGAGGCAGCGCCGCAGGCCCCCGCGACCGACCACGCCGGCCACGGCGCGCCCCTCGGCCTCGCCCACAACCGCAGTGCCTCCGGCACCGCCTGGGCACCGGACAGCACTCCGATCGATGCCTGGCACGTGCCGCTCGGCGACTGGACGCTCGCGGTCCACGGCAACCTCTTCGCCGGGGTGAGCGCGCAGGGCTCGGAGCGGGGCGAGACCGAGGCCCTGTCGGTGAACTGGGCGATGGCGATGCTGGCCGGCCCGGTCCTCGGCGGTGAGCTGGGCCTCAGGCTGATGC
This sequence comes from Pseudomonadota bacterium, assembly GCA_023436385.1. GTDB lineage: Bacteria > Myxococcota > Myxococcia > Myxococcales > Vulgatibacteraceae > JAEZJH01. Next base: position 8,585 of record JAEZJH010000409.1, on the reverse strand, counting down.
TCTCCGCCGAGCCGTGGACGGTGGCGAACGGCGGCTACCCGCTGCTGCTGCAGACCGGCGAGAGCTTCGAGGGCGAGCCGCTCCGGGATCGCCAGCATCCCCACGATCTCTTCATGGAGGTCGCCGCCACCTACGCCCACGAACTCGGCGGCGGGCTGGCGGCGTCGCTCTACGTCGGCCTTCCGGGCGAGCCGGCGCTCGGGCCGCCCGCCTATCCCCACCGGTTCTCCGCATACTGGAATCCGGCCGCGCCGATCGGACATCACTGGCAGGACGCGACCCACATCTCCTTCGGCGTGATCACCGCGGGCGTCTACACGCGCCGCGTCCGGCTGGAGGGATCGGTCTTCAACGGCCGCGAGCCGGACGACGACCGCGTCGACATAGAGTTGCATCCCCTGCGCTCCTTCAGCGGGCGGTTGCAGTTGGCCCTCGGCGACGCCTGGGCGGCGCAGGTCTCCGCGGGACACCTCGACGAGCCGGAGTTCCTGCACCCCGGGGAAGACGTGAACCGCTACGCCGCGTCGGTGCTCTGGAACCGTCGCCTCGAACGCGGCGGCAACCTCGCGGCCGCGGCGGTCTGGGGCGCGAACGAGGTCGAGCGCGTGCTCACGCATTCCGTGCTCCTCGAGGGGACGTGGCTGGTTCAGGGCGAGCGACACGTCCTCCTCGGACGGGCGGAGTGGGTGCAGAAGAGCGGCGAGGAGCTGGTGCTCCCCGAGGAGCTGCATCGCGACGTGTTCGACGTCGGCGAGCTCACGGTCGGCTACGTGCTCGAGTTTCCCGGGCTCGGCGGCGTGGTGCCCGGGATCGGGGCCACGGGGACGGTGAACGTCCTTCCCGCCGGGCTCGAGCGGTTCTACGGCGAGCGGCTGCCGCTCGGCGCCTTCGTCTTCGTCCACCTCCGGCCGCCGGGACCGCGGTGAGCGGGAGATTCGTTCAATCCGAGGCGTGTGGCGGCCCGTGCAAACACGACCTTGACGACACCGGATCCCGACCCTATACAAGCGGTTGACCATGCAGAGCGGCCGCCGAGAGCGACCGCGGCAACCTGAGGGACACCCAAGGTGCCGACCCCGCGCGAGTGGGGCATGGGGCCCGCCGATGACGGCGGGCAAGCGTGTCCGGAGTCGAGCCCAGCTCCCTCCGGCGAGGAGGTCGAGCGTGAAGTTCGGCGAATTCCCGACGATTTCGGCCTAGGCCCACGACAGCGCGCGGCGCGAACCGCGTCGCACGCGCCCGAAGTCCGGACGACCGATGGCCTCGCCGGGCCGTCTGGCCCGACGTGTATCCAGCTTCCGTGTTGTTTTGCGTGTCAGACCGCCGCCCGCCGCGGCGTCTTGCTCCCGTTCCCTGGAGGAAAACAAATGAACAAGTACATCTTCACCAGCGAGTCGGTCTCCGCCGGTCACCCGGACAAGGTGGCGGACCGGATCTCCGACGCCATCCTCGATGCGGTCCTCGCCAAGGATCCCCTCGGCCGCGCGGCGATCGAGGTCCTGGTGACCAAGAACCTCTGCGTCATCGCCGGCGAGACGAGCGCCCCCGAGGTCGAGGCGGAGAACATCGCCCGCCGGGTGATCCGCGACCTCGGCTACGACGACCCGGCCTTCGGTCCCTGCGTGCCGATCACCGTGGCGCTCCAGCACCAGGCGCGGGAGATCGGGGAAGCGGTCAACCGCAAGGGCGCCGGCGACCAGGGGCTGATGTTCGGCTTCGCCTGCGACGAGACGCCCACGCTGATGCCGGCGCCGATCCACTACGCCCACCGGATCCTCGAGCGGCTGGCGGCGCTGCGCCTCGCGCGGACCGATCGGCTGGGACCGGACGCAAAGAGCCAGGTGACGCTCGCGTATCGCGACGGGCGGCCGGTGCGGGTGCACACGGTGCTGGTCTCGCACCAGCACGCCCCGGGGTTCGGCCGGGGCGCGCTCGAGACCCTCTGCCGCGAGATCTTCGCGGAGGTGTTTCCGGCCGGCTGGTTCGACGACCGCACCCGGGTGATCGTGAACCCCTCGGGTTCCTTCACGGTGGGCGGGCCGGCGGCCGACACCGGCCTCACCGGCCGGAAGATCGTGGTCGACACCTACGGCGGCGCGGCGCCCCACGGCGGCGGCGCCTTCTCCGGCAAGGACGCCACCAAGGTCGATCGCTCCGCCGCCTACGCCGCCCGCTGGCTGGCGAAGAACGTGGTGGCCGCCGGCCTGGCCCGCCGCTGCCTCCTCCAGCTCTCCTACGCGATCGGTCTCGCGGAGCCGCTCGCCCTCTACGTGGACACCTCCGGCACCGGCGTCCTCCCGGACGACCGGCTGGCCGCGCTCCTCCTCGAGACGGTGAAGCTGACGCCGGCGGCGATCCGGGAGCAGCTCGGCCTCGACCGCCCGATCTACGAGCGGACCGCGGCGTTCGGTCACTTCGGCCGGGAGCCCGACGCCGACGGCGGCTTCTCGTGGGAGCGCCTCGACCTCGCGGACGGTCTGGCCCGGGCGGCCGGGCGCGGACCGGCGCGGGAGGCGGCGCGCTAGCTCCGTGGCCCGGCCACAGGGGGGCCGGGGCGTGGAGACACCAGCCGGAGAGACGGCGAGCCCCTGGAGCGGCTGCCGTTGCCGCCCTGGGCGCAGCACGAGTACGTGATGGACGGCGGGCCGGGATCCGGTTTCGATGCCGCCTTCCTGTTCCTCGACCCGGGGAAGACGCTGGAGGACCTGGCGGCGTGGCTCGAGGCGCAGACGCCGAAGCGCAAGCACGGACGGGGGGAGGGAGACCGATGACGGGAGCCGAGAGGGAGATCGAGACGTTCGTTCGCGAGCTGGCGGCGCGAAAGGGCAACCTGTTGGTGGTCACCGGCGCCGGGGTCTCGGCGGGCTCGGGGATCCCGGTGTTTCGCCAGGAGGGAAACCCGGACGCGATCTGGACCAAGGAGACGACGGAGCTGGCGACGCGGCGGTACTTCCGCAAGGACCCGGTCGGCCAGTGGCGCTGGTACCTGGCCCGCTTCGCGAACATGGCGGAGAAGGCGCCGAACGCCGGACACCGGGCGCTGGTGGAGCTGGAGCGCCGCTGGCCCGGCCGTTTCCTCCTGGTGACGCAGAACATCGACACGCTGCACGAGCAGGCCGGGTCGACGCGCATGATGAAGGTGCACGGCTCGTCGGCGCTGGCCCGCTGCTCCCGCGCCGGCTGCGTGAACGGCGCGCCGACCGGAACGCTACGCCGCGCCGACCTCCGCGACGCGTTCGCGCGCTTCGAGGCGCGGCCGTGTGTGGAGACCCTGCCGGTGTGTCCGGCCTGCGGCGCGATCCTCCGGGCCCACGTGCTCTGGTTCGACGAGAGCTACGGCGAGCACGAGGGGTACGGCTTCTCCGCGGTGCGGGCGTTTCTCCCCCGCGCCGACGGGGCGATCTTCGTGGGGACCTCGTTCTCGGTGGGGATCACCGCGCTCGTCGAGGGCGCGCTGGCCGCCGGGAGCCGGCCGATGTTCTCGATCGATCCGGCCCCCACCTCCGGGGCCGGCGACGCGATCGTTCACGTCGCCGCCAAGGCCGAGGAGTTCCTCCCGCGGCTCGCCAGCTGTGTCGAGTAGGAAGCGGCGGCGGTTCGCCGGGCCGCCGATCAGTTGGCGACGGTGAACCGACGCCGGCGGTGCTTCGGGGTCTCGAGCTCGTCGAGCACGGCCACCGCGAAGTCCTGGGTGGAGATGGAGCGACCGGCCGGCGTGTCGAGCGCCTCGTGGTAGACGCCGGTGCGGAGGCTCGGGGCGATTGCCGGCGCGGGGGAGATCGCGGTCCAGTCAATCGCCGCGGGGGCAGCGCGGAACTTCTCGAGGACCCGGGCCATGCTGCGGGCCTCGGCCTTGTACGCCTCGGGGAAGCCGGGCTGGTCCACCAGCGCCGTGCCGTCCACCACCAGGCTGCCGGCGCCGGCGACCAGCAGCAGACGGGCCCGGGGCTCGGCGGCGAGCAGGGCGTCAAACGCGGCGACGTAGGGCTCGTGGGGCTTTCCGGTCCGGTCGGGCGGGATGGCGATGACCACGGCGTCGTTCTCCACCGCGAGCCGGCGGAAGGTGGCCGTGTCGGCGAGGTTGGCGACCAGCGTGCCGCCGCTGCCGGAGCGGGTGACGGCGGTGACGGTGTGCCCGCGCCGGGCGGCCTCGGCGCGGATCTCGCGGCCGACCATGCCCGTGGCGCCGTAGAGGGCGATCTTCACGTGGGGCTCCTTTCGTCCTGTCGGGAGTCGACGGTGCCCGTTCAGGATGCCCGAGCGCCCGGAGCGTTCCACCGGGCGCCGCCGGCAGCCACTTGGGGCGGGCCATCGCCTTCTCGGCCTCGGGGTGCGAGGTCGACGCCGAGTTCGCCGGCCGGGCCGGAATCGAAGGGGCCCGTGCCCGCGCCCCCTCGATGGCTCGTCGATTCCGGGTGGGACGCATGAGACTATCTTGGTTCGGAGACGGGACGAGGATTGGAATGGCCATGAACACCTGGATCTCGCCTCCCGGCGAGACCATCGCGGACCTTGTGGACGAGAAGGGCTGGTCCTCCGCGGAACTCGCCCAGCGGCTGGGATGCAGTCCCGAGCACCTCGGCCAACTCCTGGTTGGTCTTCCCCCGATCAACGCGGAGATGGCCGACGCACTCTCGCGAGTTCTGGGGAGTACCCCCGAGTTCTGGCTCGAACGGGAGGCGAAATACCGTTCGGCGCAGCGCGAGTCCCGCCTGCAGGGGCTTGCGAACGAGGAGGAGTAGCTGGGGTCTCGTCACAACTACTTGCGCGATCGATCGGCGGCGGTCGCGATGGTGCCGGGGCGGCCGGTTGTGTCGGGGCGGGGGAGACGGTAGATGCGCGCCATGGGAGACCCACGGGAACCGAAGCCGCCGATCGCCGAGGAGGCGCTGCAGGCGATCTACGTCGATGGGGCGAAGCCGACCACGGGGCCGATCGTGCTCGCGGAGTACGACCCGGCCTGGCCGGAGCTGTATCGGCGGGAGGAGGCCCGGATTCGCGGGGCCCTCGGGGAGCGGGCGCTCCTGGTCGAGCACGTCGGCTCGACCTCCGTGCCCGGGCTGGCGGCGAAGCCACGGATCGACATCGTCCTCGCCGTCGCCGACTCGGCGGACGAGGCCGCCTACGTCCCGGCGCTCGAGGCCGCCGGATACACCCTGTGTATCCGCGAGCCCGACTGGTTCCAGCATCGAGTGTTCAAGGGGCCGGAGATCGATCTCAACCTGCACGTGTTCTCCGCAGGCTGTCCGGAGATCGACCGGATGCGGACCTTCCGGGACTGGCTCCGCGGGCACCCCGCCGACCGCGACCGCTACGAGGGGACCAAGCGGTCCCTGGCCGCGCGCTCCTGGAAGTACGTGCAGCACTACGCCGACGCGAAGACCGAGGTGATCGAGGCGATCCTCGCCGCGGCCCGCGGGGCGTGAACCGGTCCGCGTCCTCCGGCGCCGCCGGGCTGCTCATGGGGACCGGCGCCCGGGCCACCCGGCGGCGCGGCCATCCCCGGTGATCCGGTCGGTTGACCCCGGCGGGCTCCCCTGCAACGCTTCGGTTCCCCACCAGCACCCTGGGTCACCGGAGGGAAGCGGATGAGCCACGGAACCTTCGTTTGGCACGATGTGATGTCGACGGCGCCGGAGAAGGCGCGGCGGTTCTACACCGAGCTGTTCGGCTGGTCGGCGATCGACCACCCGACGCCGGAAGGCAACTACACGCTCTTCCACCTGGGCGACCGGAAGGTCGGCGGGATGGTGGGAGTGGACCCCAAGGGCAACGTCCCCTCGCACTGGATGCCCTATGTCTCCGTGCCCAAGCTCGAGGAGGCGCTGGAGAAGAGCCGGGAGCTGGGCGCGAAGGTGGTGTTCGGGCCGATGGGCCTGCCGGACGTCGGCCGCTGGGCGGTGGTCCAGGATCCGCAGGGCGGATACGTCTCCCCGTTCGAGGCTGCCGCGGAGATGTGTGGACCCGCGGGTGACCTGCCGCCGGTGGGCGCCTTCTGCTGGGAGGAGCTCAACTCCACCGATCCCGCCGCGTCGGTCCGCTTCTACACCTCGCTCTTCGGCTGGAAGGCGGAGTCGATGCAACTGGATCCGCTCGGCGTCTACACGCTCCTGCATGCGGGTCCGGCGCAGATCGGCGGCGTGGCGCCGGTCCAGGGCCCCCCCATGACCTACTGGCTCTCCTACGTGCACGTGGCCGACGTCGACGCGTCGTCACGTCGCGCCGAGAACCTGGGCGGCCGGGTGCTGGTCCCGCCGGAGAACATCCCCGACATCGGCCGCTTCAGCGTGATCGCCGATCCGGCCGGCGCCGTCCTCGCCTTCTACAAGAGCGTCCGGATGTAGCCGGCCGTTCGCGGTTCCGGCCGGCACCTTGCCGGCCGGCGCGACCCGGCGGGAACTGATACGAACCGGACGGAGGTCGTGCGGGGCGTCGCCCGGGCCTTTGCCGTCGGATAGACGGGTCCGCCATGAGCGCGTGGTTCCGAAACAGGGCGGCGGTACTCCTCTCCCTCGTCGTTTCGTCGGTAGCCTGCGGGAAAGCATCGCGCCCCGATGGTGACGGCGGCACCGGTGGTTCGGGTGGGTCGGGAGGAAGCGGCTTCACCGGCCCCGTCGAACTCTCCGTCCCGCGGCAGGGACCGCTGGCCGGCACGCCGGCCCTGGCGGTGGACGGGGCCGGGAGTGGCCTGGCGCTATTCGTTGCCGGGGGCGGCCTGTGGGCGGTGCGGCTCGCTGCCGACGGCCCCCCGGAGGCGCCAGCGCGCCTCGATGCGAACGGGCTCGCCGGAACGCAGTTCGAGGTGGCGCTGGCCGAGAACGGGGACGGCCACGCGTTTTGGCTCGGCGCCGACGGCGGGATCGAGGGCGCCCACTACATTGCGGCAGAGGGCTTCGGCGAACCCGAGGGTTATCTCGCGCCGCTCGCCCAGCTGGCCCTGACCGCCCTCGACGTGGATCCGGAGGGCGACGCCGTGGTCGGATTGGCGTACTTCGACGCGGTCTTGGATCGTTGGCTGCTCGGCCACTCGATCCTCGACGCCGGTACCGGCGCCTGGCGGCCTGCCGAGGACTGGGCCATCCAGCGGGTGGCGAAGTCGCATCTCGCCATCCATCGTGCCGAACCGTATCTGGCGGTCGTCGCCGGATGGATCGATCACCTGGGGCGGCCCTGGGCGCTCCCGATCGACATCGACCGCCGGTCCGGGCGGCTGACCCAGGGCTCGGGAACCCCGCTGGACCTCGGCGGCGCCGGAGCGGCCGAGAATCTCCAGTTCGGGTTCGACAGCTCTGGATGCGCTTACGCACTCTGGAGACGGCTCGCTCTCGACGGCGAGTACATCGAGGTCAGACGGCGGTTCCTCGATCAGCAGTGGAGCGAAACCGTCTCGCTCGGTAAGGCGGTCGCTGGCCGTGTGCCGGCCCTCGCCGTCGGCCGAACGGGTGCCGGCGCGGCGGTGGCGTTCGTCGACGACGGAGGCGACCTCCGGGTCTCGCGCCTCGAGGGGGCGACCTGGACGACGGAGCTCGTCCACGATGCGGCCGGTATCACCGGCGATGTCTCGCTCGCCTTCGATGCAGGGGGCGGGCTGCATGTGGCGTTCGTCGAGTCCGGTGTCCTCCGGGGGGCGGCCCGGCCCTCCGGAGCCCGGGGGTGGGAAGGGCCGATCGTCGTCGGCGATGGCGCCTCCGCGCCGGTGCTCCGGGCCGGTGGAGCCACGATCCACCTGGTCTGGCTCCGGACCGATCCCTCGGGATCGGCGGTGGTTGCCGCACGGCGGCGATAGGCGCCAGCGGCCGCACGCGGGCGGATACACCCGGCAGCGCCGGGTCGCGGGGCCTCGGTTACGCCCGGCCCAGTGCCCGGCACAGCGGACACGAGGCCGCGGCGTGGGGCCGATCGCCGCGATGCAGATCGAGCAGGGCGCGGGAGGTCTCCGCCAGCGCCCGCCGCACCTCGCGACGCATCCCCTTCACCCGCGGGATCGCCATGCCGTCGTAGGCGGTGGTCTGGTGGCGCATCCAGGCGATCACCGCCGCCTCCGCCCGCTCGTCGACCTCGATCCGCTTGGTCCGGGCGACGGTGCCGCTGCCGACCGGGGTCGCGTGCTCCGTCACCGCCCGGGCCAGCTGTCGCGCCTGCTCCTCGAACAGCTTCGAGAAGCGCAGGAAGGCGAGCACCTCCGCCTCGAACTCGGCGACGTAGTCGGCCTGGGCCCGCTCCCGCCGCTTCACGTCGGCGACCCGCCGCTTGGCGTACGCCTCCGTGGAGCGCTCCGCCAGGAGCGCCTCCCGGGCGGCGGCGATGTTCTCGGCCGGGGCCCAGATCCCGCGGGAGAAGATCTTCCGGCCGCGCTTCTCCTGCACCGCCCAGCTCGGCCCGGCGGCCTTCACCCGGCGGGTGAGGCCGGCGTCGCCGGGCGGCAAGAGCTCCCAGCCGGCCGGCACCACGTGGACGCTGCCGTCGGCGGCGCGCACGTGATGTGCGTCCGCGGTGGGGGAGAAGACCTTGGCGTCCTGGTTTCCCGTGGTGCCCTTCGCGTCCCGCATCCCGACCTCCTGCTTCCCGGAGGGCGGGCTCCATAC
>JAEZJH010000353.1 GCA_023436385.1 Pseudomonadota bacterium | reverse complement strand
CGGCGGGCGCCGCGCCCAAGCTCGACTCCCCGGGGCTCCTCTACGAGCTGGACCGGCGGCGGTTGGAGACGGAGCTGGGCGCCGAGCTGGCCGGGGACCGGGCGTGGCTCCGGGGCGCGCTCCTCGTCGAGCGGCCCGACGACGGCTGGGCGGAGGCCGGAGGCCGGCCGTGGCCGTGGCTCGCCCTCCGCGCCGGGCTCGATCGGGCCCACTTCGGCGGCCGGGACTTCCTCCTCGCGGAGGGGACCGGCACGATCGCCGCGGTCGATCTGGGCCTGGTCCGCACCCGTCTCTTCGCCGGCGCGGAGGCCGAGGTGGGCGGCGGCCAGCAGCTCCGGGTCCGCTACCTCCACGGCACCATCGGCTCGACCTCCCGGGCGAACGAGGTGGGCACCGCCGCCGCCCGGGCGCTGATGGACGTCGACCTCGACCTCGGCCTCTTCCTCCGCGGCGGCTACGAACTCGAGAGCCACCAGGTGGCGGTCGGGTGGGACGGCGGGCCGTCGCCACAGCTCCGCTTCGGGTTCGGCCTCCAGGGGATCCGGCTGATCTCCCATGCCGCCGATCTCGAGGTGCGCTCGAACACGCTCGAGCGGGCCCTCGCCTCCGAGCACGGCGTCGACGCGGTGATCGACCTCCTGGCGCTGACCGGCTCGGCGCGCTGGGACCTGGGCTGGCTGCGGCTCGGCGCCGCCGTCGGCCAGCTGGTGCCGGTCTCCTTCCCGGACGGCGGCGGCTCCGGGGACGGCGGTGGGGGCGGCGGCGGCGGCGGAGGCGGCGGGAACCTCTTCGATCGACTCGGCCGGGCGATCGACCAGCTCGGGCGGTACCGCGGCGGAAACCTCCTCCTCCTCGAGGTCTCCTCGACGTTCTGAACCGGACCCGCCGCGGTCCGCCACCGCACGGGGGATCCGCCTCCCACCGCGAGCGCTTCCGCCCGGCGAACGGAGTGGCGATCGTCCGGGCCCATGTCCCGTCCGACCATCGCCTTCCTCGGCGCCGCCCTGGCCTCCGTGGTCCTGGGGATCGGCCTCGCCATTGGCCCGCCCGCTCCGACCGGCGGCAGCGACGCTACCGGCGGCGAGGCTCTCGCCCGGGGACGACCGGTCCTCCCGGTCCGCTGGATCGCCCCCTCGACCGCCAAGATCCGCCCCGGGGATCGCCCGCCGGCGGGGGCCCCGTCGACGATCCGCCTCCGTCTCCTCCGCGGCGAATGCGAGCTGGCCCACCTGGCCCTCGCCGCCGGCGCCCGGCCGATCGCCGACGTCGCCGCCCGGATCGAGACCGCCCCGGGCAACGGCGTCTCGGTCCGGCTCTACCGCGAGGTCCTGGTCGAGCTCCCCCGATCGTCGGGCCCCGACGGCGAGGCCGGCCGCTGGCCGGATCCGCTGGTGCCCGCGGTCGATCCAATCTTCGGCGAACCGCGCCGGGCCTTCCCCTTCACCGTCCCGGCCGGCGAGAACCGGGCGATCGCCGTCGAGGCCTGCGCCGCCGCCGACGCCGCCCCGGGCCTCCGCCGGGCCTCGCTCCGGCTCGAGGCAGGCCCGCTCTCCGGACCGGTTCCCCTCGAGCTCCGGATCGAGCCGACGGCGATCCCCGCCACCGCGACCCTGCCCACCAGCTTCGGCTTCTCCGCGCTCCGGGCCGCCCTCGGACACCACGGCAGGCCCGGCACCGCCGACGAACTCCAGGCCCTCGATCGCGCCTACCGGACCGCCCTCCTCGCCCACCGGATCTCCGTCCACGGCGGCACCATGGAGCCGCCGCCCTTCCGCCGGACGGCGGCCGGGATCGAGCTGGACTTTGCCGCCTACGACCGCGAGCTGGCCCCGTTCCTCGAGGGCCGGATCCTCCCGGGCGGAGCCCGGGCGACCACCGCCGAGCTCCGCACCCACCCCGGCCTCGCCTCGGACGCCGAGCGCCTCGCCTACTGGCGGGCGATCGCCCGGCACCACCGCGAGCGCGGCTGGGAGGCAATCCTCTTCGACTACGCGAAGGACGAGCCGAAGGAGGCCGACCTCCCGGCGGTGGCGGCCCGGGCCCGGCTGGTGCGCCGGGCCGATCCGTCGATCCGGGTGCTGGTCACCGCTCCGTTCCACCCGTCGCTCGACGGGCTCGTCGACCTCTGGACCCCCAACCTCAACTGCCTCTTCGTTCGGAGCCGGCCCGACGAGTACTGCCCCTGGCGCGCGCCGCGGAGCGCTTACCGCGCGCCCTGGTGGTACGTGAGCTGCTCCTCCCACGGCTGCGGCGAGGGTCCGAAGGGGCGCTACTTCGCCGGCTGGCCGGGCTACGCCATCGACCTCGCCGGCGCCCGGGCCCGGGCGACCGGCTGGCTCGCCTTTGGCGAGGGGATCGGCGGCGAGCTCTACTGGGACACGGTCTACGGCTACGCGCCGACCGGCCGGCCGCTCGACGTCTGGAGCGGCGAGGGCCTCCGGGCCTTCGGCGTGAACGGCGACGGCACGCTCCTCTACCCCGGCACGCCGGCGCGGATCGGCGGCGCCAGCCACGTGCCGGTGGAGTCCCTGCGCCTCAAGGCGATCCGCGACGGGCTCGAGGATCACGAACTCCTCCGGCTGGTCGCGGCCCTCCCCGGCGGCGAGGCGGCGGTGCGCCGGGAGCTTCGGCGGCTGGTCCCCGACCCCTGGGCGATCGAGGCCGACCCGGCGGCCTGGGAGGCGGCGCGCGGTCGGCTCCTCGACGTCCTTGCCGCGGGTGTGCCCCGGGCCGCCCCTCCCCCGCGAGAATAGGCGGCTGGGTTTGGACGTCCGACCCGACACGAACGGCGAACGGCCGTCCACCCACGCAGTCCGCGGAAGCTCCGCGCCCGGGGTAGCCATGCACGTCGGAAGAACCGTCCTCTCGCTCCTGCTCGTCGCCGGTCTCGCGCTGCCACCCGCCGCAGCGGGCGCCGCCAAGCGCAAGGCCCCGGCGCCGGCCCGCCTCCCCACCGCCGCCGAGTGCCCGGCGCTTCCCGCCGCCGGCGAGATCCCCTGGGAGCCGGGCGAGAAGCTCGCTTACGACATCGACGTCCTCGGGGCCTACGCCGGCGAGATGGCCCTGGTGGCCCTGCCGCCGGTGGGCACGGGCACCTCGCGGGAGTATCCGCTCCGCGCCCTCGCTGCCTCGAACTCCTTCGTCTCCTCGATGAAGCGGTTCCGCGGCCGGTCCACCACCTACGTCCGCTCCCGGGACCTTCACCCGCGGCGCTACCGCGAGGACTCGAACGAGGCCGGTCTGGTCCGCTCCGCCGACGTGGTCTTCGGGAAGAAGGCCGAGGGAGCCAAGGTCACCGTCGACTGGACCAAGGGCAAGGAGAAGGGCAAGCGCGTCGCCCGCTACGCCAACGACGTCTTCGATCCGGTGGCCGCGGCCTACTACCTCCGGGCGATCGACGTCGCGCCCGGCCAGCCCTTCTGCTTCGACGCCTACGGCCTGCGCCGCCTCTGGCGGGTGCACGGCACCGTGAAGGGGCCGGAGACGGTCACCGTCCCGGCCGGCACCTTCCAGGCCTACCACTTCGCGGGGACCGCGGTCCGCATCGACAACCCCCGGCGCCACCGGGAGGTGCACGTCTGGATCGGCGCCGACGGCCAGAGGCTCCCGCTGGCGGCGATGGTGACCCTCGACGTCGGTCCGGTCCGGGCGCAGCTCACCCACGTCGACACCTCCGCCGGCTCGGAGACCGAGGAGAGCCTGCTCGCCGCGCCGAAGACCGCCGCCCAGAAGGTCGCGCCCGCGAAGCCGGAGGAGCCGAAGCCGGCGGAGCCGCGGACCGAGGAGGCGAAGTCCACGGGTACCGCGGCGCAGCAGGCGACGCCGGCGGGGTTGGAGACCGCGCCGAAGGCGACGACCGCCGGGCCGCTGCCGGCCAAGCCGAAGCGCCGCTAGGCGCGCCGGATCGGGGTGCTGCCGGGGCGGGACATCCACGGCGGCGCAACCGAGGCGGCGGTGGGCCTTCACGGACTGGTGCCTGCGGCACCAGTTCCGCCGAGTCAGAAGCTGCAGGGCTGAACCGCCTCCGGCGGTTCAGCCCTGGTTCGCTCCGATCACCACGAACTTGTAGCCGTCGAGCCCGACCTTGCCGGCGGTGTAGAGCACCATCGTCAGGATGTCGTAGGGCGTGTTGCCGTCGCCGACGACCGCGATCTGGTTCTTCGGCTGCATCGACGGGTTGAATTCGGCGATCTGGCGGATCTTCTCGATCTCCTTGCGGAGCTGCTCCTCGACCGGGACGATCAGCATCCCCCGGCCGCCGTTGTCGCGGACCCCGGCCGGCACCACCGCCAGCGGCCTGCCGTCGGCGGCCTGGCTCGCCTCGAGATCCACCACCGCCTTGTCGCCCACCAGGATCTGCTTCGCGGTGATGGTGATCGTCACCAGCTCCTCGACCTTCAGGGCCGAGGTCGACTGCGGCACCACCAGGTCCTCGTTGGTGGTGATGTTGGCCGCGTTGGCGCCGAAGGACTTGAGGAGGAACACCAGGAGGATGGTCATCATGTCCATCATCGCGGTGATGTTCAGCTCGGAGGTGACCGCCTCCTCCTCGGCCTCCCGTTCCTTCTTGCGCTTGCGGCGCAGCTTGCGCTGGTAGGCCAGCCGCTCCTGGAGCTCGGCCTGCTCGCGCTCGCTGCCGTTCGTGTGCTGGGCGGCCACCGGTTTCTCCTAGCCCGCGAGGATCGACAGCGAGACGTCGTAGAAGAGCGGCTTTCCCTGGTGCTCCCGGGCCGCGTCCATGGTCCGGACCACGTCCTCGTAGCGCACGTCGGGATCGGCGGCGAAGATGATCTTGGTCTCGTTCGGATACGCGGCCTTCACCTGCGCCAGCTTCTCGGTGAGGGTCGCGAAATCGAACTCGGTCCCCCGGAGCGGCACCGTCGGCTCGCCGGCGGTGGTGGCCTGGCCGGGCGTCTCCTCCTGCCCGAGGATCGCCCCCGCCCCGGCGATGTAGAAGCCCTTCTTCGAGATCGCCACGGTGAGGAGGAGCCGCTTCTCGTTGGCCGCGGCCCCCGCCGCGCCGGCGCCGTACTTGGGCGCGTTGACGTTGATGGTGGCGAACTCGAGGAGGCCGGTGATCGAGAGGAGCATGAACATCACCAGGTTCACGGTGATGTCCAGGTACGGCACGAGGTTGAGCTCACCCGTGTGCTGCGGGGGGCGGGGCTTCAACTTGCGCCGGGAGAAGTACATCGCTCGGGCTCCGCGCTCGGGAGGCCGGCCGCCGGGCGGCGGCCGGAGAAACGGCGACGGCTAGGCCGCGATGCCGGTGGGCGAACCGTTCGCGGCGGCCTCCTGCCGGCGCCGGCCGAGCAGGTTCTCGATCTTCACCGAGGCGGCCTCCAGCTCCTCGACCATCGCCTTCGAGCGGTTGGTGAGGAGCATGTGGCCGATGATGCAGCTCACCGCGATCGAGAGGCCAAAGGCGGTGTTGTTCATCGCCTCCGAGATACCGGCGGCGAGGAGTGCCTGCTTCTGCTCGGGGGCGGCGAACTGCAGCGACTTGAAGGCGGCGATCAGGCCGAAGATGGTGCCGATCAGGCCGAGCAGGGTGGCGATGTTGGCGATCGAGAAGAGCGACTGGACCCGCTTCTGGAGCTTGGGCGTCTCCTCGAGGAGCACCTCGTCCATCGCCTTGGCCACCTCCACCTCGCCCAGGTGCGCCCGGTTCAGGCCGGCGTGGACGACACGGGCCAGGGAGGCTTGCGGCGCCGCAGCGCACAGCTTCTTCGCTCGCTCGATGTTCCCGGAGAGGACCAGCTTCCCGATCTGATCGAGGAAGGGCCCGGCGTTGATCGAGTAGCGGAACAAGAGCGAGATCGTCCGCTCGAGCATCATCGCCAGCGCGGTGGCGGCGACGAAGACGTTGACGTACATGAACGCCCCGCCCTGTTCGAAGAACAGGGCGATGCTGTCCAGGAAGCTCGCTCCGAAGAAGACGAGGCCGTGCATCGCTCGCGAGTCCCTTCCGGCCCGGGGGGCCACCGGCAACGCCAGTCGGTCACGGGAAGGTCGCGCACGCGGTCCCCCCCGGCACGTCCGAATTCCTGCCGAGGCGGCGATCGCTGACGCCCGGCGAGAAGCCTCCCTTGTCTAGCATCGCCTCCAAGGGGGGTCAAGAATCCGGCGGCGAAATACCACAAGAATTCCGCTTACATGCCGTTTACGCGGAACCCCTGCAGAGCGGGAAGCCGGAACAGGTCCCGGCGGCAAGGAGCGGTCGCCCGCACGCCGGGCACGCCGGCCGTCGCGATCCGGCGCCGGCCTCGAGGGGCTGGATGAACCGGTTCCGGAACTCCGCGGCCCCCAGCCGGCCCTCCTCCACGGCCCGGAGTCCGGCCTCGAGGGCCCGGGCGTTCTCCGGCGCGAGCCACGCGCCGAAGGCCCGCCGGAGCGCCTCGTGCACCCTTCGCCCCTCCTCCGTCACCCGGAGCCGCCCGCCCTCCCCGCGCACCCACCCGGCCTCGCGCAGCCCGCGGCCGATCGTCGCCCAGGTCGACGGCCGGCCCACGCTTAGCGCCGCGAGGTCGGCGACCAGCTCCCCGGGCCGATACGGCCCGGGCCCGGGACGCTCGACCACCCGCGCCCGCCCGACCCGAGCCCCGGGATCCCCTCGGCGCTGGCCGGCGCCCGCCGCCTCGAAACCCACGCCCACCAGTTCGAAACACGGGCGCGCCGTCCCGCAACCGGCGTCCACCGTCCCAGGGACGGCGCCCGCCGTCCCGAGACCGGCGCCGACCTCGCGGCCTCCGGCCTCGCTCCCGGCTCTCGCCGCACACCGGTACGCGTCGGCCTCTTCCCCCACTCCGCGCCACCCGGCCTCGATCACCCGCACCGCCCGGGCCACCCTCCCGTCCCCGAGCTCCGCCTCGATCGTCTCGAGCACCGCCGGCGCCGCCCGCGCCGCCGCGGTCCGCCACCAGACGCGCTCGTAAACCTTCCGCTCCGCCGCCTCGAGGTACGGCGCCGTTCGCTCCGGCGACCACTCCGCCGAGACCGGCCGGATCGCGCCGTGGGCGAGGGGACGGTCCCCGGGTTCCGGATCGATCGTCGCCTCGTCGGTCCGCGGGTAGCTGAGGAGCGGCTCGATCCCGTCGGCCAGTTCCACGCCGCGGTGGAGCCGCCGGGCCACCTCGAGCACCCGCTCCGGCCCCAGCCCCAGCCGATCGGCCTCGGCCAGGAGCGTGGCGGTGTCGAAGGGCGGGGGCGGCGGCTCCTCCTCCCGCCGCCGCCGGATTGCCACGGGCGCCAGCGCTCGCCCGGCGACGGTCGCCGCCCACCGCTCCGCCTCCTCCCGCGTGCGGAAGGCCGGCGCCACCGTGGCGGCGCATCGCCCGTC
>JAEZJH010000302.1 GCA_023436385.1 Pseudomonadota bacterium | reverse complement strand
CCGGAGTCGAGGCCCTGCCCGGCGCGCTCCTCGCGGCCGGGCTGGCCGAGCGCCTCGGCGCCCGGCGGGCAGGGAGGGTGGAGCCGCCGCCCTACGATCCCGCCCGCGATCCGGCCACCGGGATGCTCAACCCCGGGGCGATCGCCGCCTACGCCGGCGACCTCGCCGACGCCATCGCCGTGGTCCTCGATTCCGGCGAGTTCCCCCTGCTGCTCGGCGGCGACTGCAGCGTGCTGCTGGGTCCCCTGGTCGCGCTGCGTCGCCGCGGCCGCCACGGCCTGCTCTTCCTCGACGGCCACGCCGACTTCTACTCGCCCGTGTCCAACGTCAACGGCGAGGCCGCCTCGTCGGAGCTGTACTTCGCAACCGGCCGTGGCCCCGCGGTCCTGGCCGACCTCGGTGGCCTTTGCCCCCTGGCCCGCGACGAGGACGTGGCCGCGCTCGGGATGCGGGACGCGGAGGAGGCCGCATCCTTCGGGAGCGATCCGTTACCCCCGTCGATCCGTGCCCTCGACCTCCGTGACGTCCGCCGCCTCGGCGCCGCCGCCGCCGCTCGCGAGGCCCTCGCCGTCGTCGCCCGCCCCGGGCTCCCCGGGTTCTGGATCCACCTCGACGCCGACGTGCTCGACGACGCCGTGATG
This sequence comes from Pseudomonadota bacterium, assembly GCA_023436385.1. GTDB lineage: Bacteria > Myxococcota > Myxococcia > Myxococcales > Vulgatibacteraceae > JAEZJH01. Next base: position 4,121 of record JAEZJH010000302.1, on the reverse strand, counting down.
CCGTTCGTCGACTACCGCCAGCCCGGAGGCCTCTCCTGGGACGAGCTCGAGACCGTGCTCTTCGCCGCGCTGTCCACCGGGAGCGCCGCCGGTCTCGAGGCGTCGATCTACAACCCGCGACTCGATCCGGACGCTCGTGGCGCCCGCCGCCTCGTGGATTCGCTGGCGCGTTCCCTGGCTCTCGCGTAGCGCGTGGCTCTGGGTGCGTCCCCTGGTTGCACGTCCTTCCGCCGAAGTGTCCGTTCTTGAATTCGGCACATTGCTGGAGGTGTCGCGAAGCGTGCGCGCGGACTGGCTCGATCGACCGCGCAGGCGAACGGCACGGCGCCGGAAGGCGAGAAAAGGGCGGTAGGTCACGGGTGGTGACCGGCACGGGCCCGACCCCTTGCTCCCGCACCGCCACACGGAGGCCCGGACGGCGGCGATCCGCCGTGGTAGCCTCCAGAGTGCTCGCATTTTCGCTGACGGAGGGGTCATGCACGGTCGGTCGCGGCGTCGACGTCTCCTGGTGTCATGGTGTTGCCTCCTCGGAATCGGCTGCGCCGGTGGAACCGGCCCCGGAGCGGTCTCCGAGCGCGCCTCGCCGGAAGCGTCCGACCAGGCGCAGCCGACGGATCGCGCCACCACCGCCGGCGATGCCCCTGCCGTTTCCCCGGCGCCGGCGCGTCCGGCCGTCGCCGTTCCGCCGGCCGCCGCCGGGACGCTGATCGTCCCCGCACCCGCCCCGGGAACCGTCGGGGAGCGGCCTTCGCCGTCGTCTCCGGCCCCGGCCGATCCGTCCGCTCCGGCCGGCCAGGGAGTGGGACGCCTCGAGCCTCGGGGCATCGGGTTTGGCGGTGGACTCGGCGGCCTCTGCGGATTCGAGGATTCGGACTCCGACGAGGCGGACGGCGACGACCCCTGTTCTTGACCGGCGGGCCGGCCCGGGCCGCTACCGGCAGCAAGCCCGGCGCTGGTCGAAGGATGGCGGAAGCTCGATCGTCAGGGATGATCACCGCTGCCCGCGGGGCTCGGGCCCTCGCCCAGCGGGCCTCCGCCCTGAGCATGGTCGAGACGGTCCGGCCGTTCGCGGCAGCGCGGCCCGGTGAGCCGCGCCCGCCGTGCGCCCGTTGGGACCCCGGGACTCGCCCCTTGGCTGCCCCCGACCTATCCAGATCGGAGCAGGTCGAGATTCGAGGGGGCGCTCGATGAGCAAGTGGAAGGCCGTGGTCGGAGAAGAGGTGCGGGCCTGGGTGGCCGTTTCCGCCTATCTGGCGCTCTTCTTCCTCGCCTTCGCCGCGTTCCGGAACCTCGAGTCGAGCCAGGCCGGCATCTCCGCGGTCCGCTACGGATGGGCGCTCGTCGAGGCCGTGGTCGTCGGCAAGTTCATCCTGCTCGGTCGGGCCTTTCACCTCGGCCGCCGCGTCGCGAACGGGCCGCTCGTCGTTCCGATCCTCTTCGAGACCGCGGCCTACGCCCTGCTCGTGTTGGTCCTCGGCGTGCTCGAGCACGTGCTCGAGGGCGCCGTGCGCGGACAGGGACCGCTCGCCTCCCTGCGCGAGCTGTTGGCCCAGGGCGCCGACGAACTCCTGGCACGGACGCTGGTGCTGGTGGTGGCCCTGGTGCCGATGCTCGCGCTGTCCGAACTCGGGAAGGTGCTCGGCGCGGGAAACCTGACCCGGATCTTCCTGCACGGGCCCGGAAGCTCCGCCGGGCAGGCGCGCTCCGCGAGGTAGGGCGCCGTTGCCCGCGCCTCGACGACCCAGGGGGACGGGGCGCCGATCGAGCTCTCTCCGATTCCGATAGAATGGGGGCCGCGTTGCCGAGCGAGTGACGGTAGGGGCGCGCACGCCACCGCCGCGTGCGCGACCCGCGTGGCGGCCAGCCGGACGCTGCGGATCGCCTGCCCACTCCGCGTTTACCTGGACGGCGTCTCGGGGCGCTGCAAGCATGGGCCCCCGCTCACCGCCGCTCCGGGTGATCGCGTCGCCGAGGGAGGCCCCCGTGCGTGAACTCCTGCTCGCCCCCATCACCGCCCTGGCCGCGACGGGCTGCTGGATGGACCCGCACCTGGATTTCTTCTCGGGTGGCGGGGAACCCTACTGCGCCGAGGAGGGCGTCCAGTTCCAGGAGCGAGCGCCGGTGGTGCTCGCGACCGGCGCCGTTTGGCGACCCATGTTCATCGCCTCCGGCGACGTGACGCTCGCGGCCGTCCCGCCGGGCGTCCTCGTGGCGCGGGAGGAGGAGGGGGACCTCCAGGCGATCGCGCCCGGACGTGCGACGGTCACGGTGGAGGACCGGACCTGCGATCGTCTGGCCCGACTCGAGGTGGAGGTGCGCGACGCGGCCGCCGTCGCGGTCGAACCGATCTCGATGGCCTGGCTCGAGCCTCTGCCGCGCGCGCTGGCGCCGGCAGGCGTCGGCATTCCGGCCGGCGACGGCGTGACCTTCGGGGTGATCCGGCGGGACGCGGAGGGCCTCGTGCTGCAAGGGGCCTTTCCGAATCGCTGGACACTGGAGTCGAGCGAGTTCGAGGTCCGTCCCTACGAGTCGCCCGACAGCGACCACGGTGACCACGCGAAGGTCCGGTCGCGTGGCGTGACCGGGGGAGCGAGGCTCGGCGCCGACGGGGCGGAAGGGATCGAGCTCGTCGCGCTCGAGGCGGCTCCGCTGGTGACACGTGTCGCCGCGCACGGCCTGGGGGGCATCGAAGCCGGTGGCACCATCGAGCTCCGCGAGGGCGCGTACGGCATTCTGCAGATCCTCGGGTACGACGCGGCTGGACGCCTGGTGAGCCAGCTGCCCGATCGAGCGGCGACGGTGGCCGTGGAACCGAACGTCGCCCAGGTCGTGGCCTGGAGCGGACAGGGGGTGTACGTGGATCTCCGTGGCCTCACACCGGGGGAGGGGACGATCTCCGTCAGCGCCTTCGGCCTTCCGCTCGAGGTCCCAATTCGCGTCGTCGGTGGTGACTGAAGCGTGCGCTCGCTCCTCTCCGGCTCCTCCTCCGGATCGAGCCCCAGGCCCCGCTCGCGGGCTCGCGCCGCCGCACCTCCCGTCGATCGACGCCCGGGTGGTGCGGCCGAACGAACCACGGTTGCGACGGGCCCGCGCTCGCGGTACGGAGCGCCCCATGCCCCTCGCGTCCTCCTTCCGCCCCGCCCGCGGGCTCGCGTCGCCGCACCTGCAGTCGATCTACGCCTCGCTGGTGCGGCCGACGCGGACGCCGCCGCTGGCGCGGCAGCGGGTGGAGACGCCGGACGGCGACTTCCTCGACCTGGACCGGCTGATCGCCGAGCCGACCGCACCGCACCTGTTGGTGCTCCACGGGCTCGAGGGATCGTCGCGCGCCGGCTACGTGGCGGCGACGGTCCGGGCAGCGGCGGCGCGGGGGTGGGGGGCGGTGGCGCTCAACTTCCGCTCCTGCAGCGGCGAGCCCAACCGGCAGCCGCGCTTCTACCACTCGGGAGAGACGGGCGACGCGCGGTTCGTGCTGGAGCGGCTACGGGCGGAGGTGCGCGGCCCCTGGCTCGGGGTCGGCTTCTCGCTCGGCGGCAACGTCCTCTTGCGACTCCTGGCGGAGACCGGCGCCGACTGCCCGCTCCAAGCGGCGGCGGCGGTGAGCGTGCCCTTCGATCTCCACCGCTGCGCCCGCGCCCTCGACCAGCCGGGGGTTGGCTGGGCCGCGCTCTATCGGCACGTCTTCCTCCGCTCGCTCAAGCGCAAGGCGCTCGCCAAGGCCCGCTGCCACCCCGGCCTCCTCGACGAGGCGCGGATCCGCGCGGTGCGGGGGATCGAGGCCTACGACGACGCGGTCACCGCGCCGCTCCACGGCTGGGCCACCGCCGCGGACTACTACGCCGCCTGCTCCTCGGGGCCGGCGCTGGCGCGGATCGCCCGGCCGACGCTGCTGATCTCGGCGGACGACGATCCGATCGCGCCGCCGGCAACGCTGCCGGCGGACGTCGGCGAGAACCCGCACCTCACCGTGGTGCGCACGGCGCACGGCGGGCACGTCGGCTTCGTGGAGGGGAGCCTCCTCCGGCCGCGCTTCTGGGCCGAGGCGCAGGCGGTGTCGTTCCTGGCCGGGCGGCTCGAGGCCGCGGACCAGGCCGGTCCTCACCGCCTCCCGTAGTCGAGCG